>DATCZY010000261.1:0-3255 GCA_036525655.1 Lysobacterales bacterium
TGTTCTCAACTGTTTCATTGAGCCTGGGATGACCGATCACCAGGACATCATCCGGGTTATCCACCAGCGCCCCGGCGCCCATGGCATAGTGGGAGTGGCTGTATATGATTACTTTGACCGGCTTGTCACTGATTTTTTCAATGGCTTCCCGGATATGCAGGGCCTCCTCTTTAGTATCCCCGGTGTCATAGACTATCAGGCCGTCATCTCCCTCGATCACGGTGGTGTTGGCCAGCGAATAACCGCCGATGCACCAGACACCTTCGGCCAGCTTCTCGGTGGTGGGTTCGAGATACAGAATCCGGGCGGCGGTAGTGAGGACTTCCTCCCTGATAATCGCGCCGTTGGGCGCTTCGGTGAGATGGACCTCTCCGCCCATATAAGGCGATTCATCGGCAGAATGCAGCGGAGCGGCAACCGTGAGAAAGAACAATATAAAAGCGCTGTAATTGATGATGCGAAATAGTCTCATTGGTCTCGTTCCATATTTCTGTGAAGAGCCGCTCGATACCTTGGCGTTTCCTTGAATAACGTGTTTGAACCGCCCTTACCCGGATGCGCTCAAGCCGACCCCCGGTTGACGGTCAGGGTTACCGTCAACCGGGCCATGTTTTTGCGTGAACAGACCTGGTTCGAATAGCCGGACACCAGGCTCACCAAGGCTGCTTGATGGCAGGTGAACAATCGTCACGATGCCGTTGGAGCCAAAGCCTGGCAGTCGCACAAATCCGGGTCAGGACTAATCCACCAACGGTTTAAAGTTAAACTTCTGGCCACCGATCGACGCTTCGTACATCAGGCCACCCTTGGCAATGGTGTATACCGCCATGCCTCTTTTCCACGCAGCAACACCCTTGGTGTCGCCGGCGCTGGCCGAGGCACCCTTGGTCGTCGCGCCGGCCTGGGCGCCATAGGTTAACGCCACCGCCGTGGCATCGGCGCCAAACTCGAAATTACCCTTGGTAAATTCCTTGTAGGTATCGGCATTCTGGAACAGGATCAGCTGGCTATAGGACTGTCCGCCCAACTGAAAACCGATGGTTACCTGGCCCATGGACACGTTGCCGGTAAGCTTGCCAGCAGCGTAGACACAACCGGTGCCGCCGGCTGCGCCGATACCAACACCCGCTTTGCCAATGGTCGGCAGCACGGCATAGCCATAAGATTGCGCAAGCAATTCGGGCACATTGCCGAGCTCCTTGAATTTTGCAAAGGTCTCTTTGCATTCCTCCTCGCTTGGCGCAGCGTAGGCAGTTGTGCCAAACAGGGTCAGCAAGGCTGCCATAACTACTAGTATTTTAAGTTTCATCATTAAGCCTCCTTTAAGGAAAGTCTGGCAATTGGTGGTTTGGATTTGCACTCCGTGGCAGAAAACCCGGAACTGCAAAGCCCCGGGGGTTCCGATTGATCTCCGTTTCAGCCGGCCAATAACGCCGATGCCTGGTTAATTCTTAACTACGTGCTTTTTCGAATACCTCCAGCAGGTTGGCTTTGGTGTCGGCCACGCACATGTCATAAATCTTGTCGATTGCCTCGCTCACCTTGACGGCATCAAACAGGTAGTCCTTGCGCAGGCCATTGATAACGCCGTGCATGAAAATCATCGTAAATTCCCGCGTATCACCGGTTTGCCGCAGCATCTCACCGCAGGTCATCTCATTGAACTGGACTTGCAGCCCCGTCTCGACCGCCTCTGGTGTTTCATCCGCGACGGTAGCGCAAACAGGCACCAGGGCCAGTGCCAACGTGACAGCAAGTACATTTTTTTTAGCTTTCATTCGGTTTTCTCCCGGTATGTTTCATTCAAAAAAATAGTTATCAGGCTTACAAATGTCCGTAATACAGATGTCCGCGCATGCAGTCACGGTAGATGACATCGTATGACGCGCCACGCTGTATGCCCCGCGCGGTTCCGGCGGTAACGGCACCGATCGCGGCGCCTTTCCTGGCGCCCTTGCTGCCACCCACGACAGCGCCTATAGCCGCTCCACCAACACCGCCACGCACCGCGCCGCCAACGGCGCCGCCACGCGAATATGCCAGTGACGCTCTGCGCGCATAATCCTGGCAGTAGACGGGTGTGTACGCTGAATATGCGGGGGATGAAAACATGCTCACCGATGCGAACATCGCCGAGGCGAAAATCACCGGCGTGAGCAAGGTGGGTATTGCCAATTTCTGAACTCGTAAAGTCATGTGTCCTCCTTCAAGGCGCTACCCTGCCTTGGCAAACTTTGTTAAATGCTTGAAAGATTGATGTGTTTTTATCAAAGAAGACAGCTGAAAGTAAGGATGCTACGGTAACCTCTTGTAGCCTACACACGACCGGCCAGTAGCCTTTGTGGATATATATCAGCGATGGATAAAGAGCATCAGAAAGTGAACCGGGGATTTCGAACCCGGCCACAAGCAGGTATCAGTCGAGATTCAGCCCGGCGAGTGAAAGGCCTTCGACAATTTGCTCCTTGATTTCCGGGAACTTGACGTAGTGCCCGATCAGCACCCGCCCGCGATTCTGAAAATTCGGTTTGAGCAGCAGCAGTTGTTTGACCGCATCGCGTCCTTCCGCGGAGCGGCCCAGCAAACCCAGTGCTGTCGCCCGGGCGAGCGGCCCCCAGAAGTCCCCGATATCAGCGGTCCACTCGGATTCTTTCAAAGCCTTCGCATAATCCTGCTGCCGGATCGCGTTGAGCCAGAGCCCGTAGCGGGTAAAAACGCGGTAGAACGGGTTCAGAGTCATTGCCTTGTGGACGAGTTGCTCGCCCCTTTCCCAATCCCCGAGCAGCAACAGCATGTAACCGGTGAAGTCCATGAATAAGAGGGACTCCGGGTGTATGGCAAGCGCCGCCTCGACCTCGCTGCGCGCCAGGTCCAGTTCATCCTTCAGCATATGCCCCCGGGCCAGCGCGAGGCGACTGAACTGGCTGTTCGGCAGTGTCAGGACGCCCTCCCAGGCCAGGTGCACCGCCTCGTCCAGCGGCGTACGCTCGAGATCCAGGAACTCAAACACAATGTTGTCCATGTATTGCAGCGCCAGCATCGTGCACACCAGCCCGCACTCGGGCTCCTGTGCCCGCGCCTTTTGCAGGGCTTCCAATGCCTGCATGTAGGTAAAAGCATTCGTCGTGTGGTGGCAGGCGTAACCCTTGAGGATCGCCTGGTAGGTGGTCAGCTCCGCCAGGGGTTGGTTGCCCAGGTGCATGCTCATGGTCCGCGCTATGACGCCATATGTCCCGGCAATATGCGCAGATACCG
>DATCZY010000262.1:0-4606 GCA_036525655.1 Lysobacterales bacterium
AGAATGGTCCTGGCCTTCTCCTTCAGTCCCGCTATGTCATCGGTGATATTTTCCGACAACAGCACGGTCAGCCGGACCCCCAGGTCCTGCGCGAGACTGCAGGCTGTTGTGAGCGCGAGAGCAGCCTTTTCTGAACCGCTGAACAGGACGCCGATGGAATTAATTGCATTACGCGGCTGGCGTGCGTGCGCTCGTATTGTACCCCGGGCACGGGAGGAGACCCGCGAACTAACCCGGCCCAGGCTGATGATGTCAGCCGCAAAAGCTTTCGTCAGTGACGCTGCTTCTGCACGGCCCCGCCAAACCTGAAAGGTCCAGCGCACGCCCACCTCTCTGGCGGCCTGTTCAAGCATTCTTTCGGCGTGCCGGGCCAGCGTACGCAGTTCACGTTGCATGCGCTGTGTACTGATGCTTTCCTCGGCAAGCGACGTGGGCCTGAGCTCGCGCAGAAACGGCAGCTCGGCCAGACGAATCAGGTCGATGTCTTCAACAAAGACCCCCTCGAGCTCGGCACCCAGAATCGCAGCCAGCCGAACAGCAGCCTCCAGCGCCGGTTGGCCGGCCCCTGCTGCATTCAGGGTGACAAGTATGCGCCTGACTGTGGCCTGTGCAGTTGCCTCGTTCATGAGGGCGTCTTGTCTCCCTTCGACCCATAGGCCTGCATCGTCTCGGCGTAGCGGGCGAGCGTGTCTTCCACGCGACGGTTGAGACTGCCGTCGGGGAACAGGCCCTGATCATTACGTTGGCCCGCTGGTATGCCGGTGAGCAACTCGATTCCGTCATCGACGCTGTCAATCGCGTGAATGGAGAACTTCCCGGCCTCGACCGCCGCGCGGACGTCCTCGCGCAGCATCAGGTGTTTGACGTTCGTTGCCGGGATGATGACGCCCTGGTCTCCGCTCAGGCCACGTACATTACAGATATCGAAGAAGCCTTCAATCTTTTCATTTACACCGCCGATCGGCTGGATTTCACCCTGCTGGTTCACCGAGCCGGTGACGGCCAGCGATTGATGTATGGGTGCCTCGGCCAGTGCTGACAGAAGTGCGTAGAGTTCGGCCGACGAGGCACTGTCACCCTCGACTTCACCATAGGACTGTTCGAAAACCAGGCTTGCCGACAGCGCGAGCGGGGCGTTTGGCAGGTAGCGTGCACCCAGAAACGCCGAAAGGATGAAGACTCCCTTGGAATGTATGGGGCCGCCCAGTTCCACTTCGCGCTCGATATCCACAACATTGCTGTCGCCTATGCGCACGCGGGCTGTTATGCGCGATGGCCGGCCGAAAATAAAGTTCCCCAGGTCGTACACCGACAGACCGTTCACCTGGCCGGTCTTTTGCCCCGCCGTGTCGATCAGCAGCGTTCCGCGCCGGATTTCTTCCTGGATGTGTTCGCGGATGCGGTCAACACGGTAGATCCGGGCATTGATTGCCTGTTGCACGTCGTCACAGGTAATCGTTTCGTGTTGACTTTGATTGGCCCAGTAATCCGACTCGCGCAGCATATCCGCAAGGCTGTGGGCATGGGTCAGCATTTTTTCGCAATCTCCCAGCTGGCGTGCGCTGTGTTCAATAACACGGGCAACTGCCGAGCGATCCAGGTGCCGCAGGGATTCCTTGCGCACCAGGGTACCGATCAGGCGCGCAAAGAGCTGGTGGGTTTCCGGGTTGCGGTCCATGCGGTAGTCGAAATCAACGGCAACCTTGAACAGTTCGTTGAACTCGGGGTCATACAGCGAGAGCAGGTAGTAAATGTGTGGCTCGCCCAGCAGGATGACTTTTATATCCAGCGGGACCGGCTCCGGTTCCAGTGAGACGGTGCTGACCAGGCTCATCAACTGGGCCAGCGACTCAATGCGTATTTCACCTGCCTGCAGTGCGCGCTTCAGGCCTTCCCATGCAAATGGCTGCATCAGGACCTTGAGTACATCGACGATCAGATAACCGCCGTTTGCGCGGTGCAGGGCGCCCGGACGGATCATGGTGAAATCGGTAATCAATGCGCCCAGTTCCGCCTGGTGTTCAACCCGGCCTATGAGGTTGTTATAGCTCGGGTAGTCCTCGTAAATAACCGGTGCGCCATCTTGTTCTTTTTGCGTAATGAAAGCATTGACACTGTAGCGTTTGTCTACCTGTATGCCTTCGTCACGCTGAGAAAGCCCGATACCAAAAACCTGGAGCCCGTGTTTCTCCTCTTCGTGGCGCAGGAAATGGCGAAAGTTATCGATAATATCTTTCTCTACCTCGTTGAAATATTCGAGGACGCTCGGCAGTTTGCTGTATGTCTCTCTTAATGTGTCGATCAGGTGAGAGATTGCGCTGGCGGCCATTTCGCGGTTGAGTTCGCTCATGCGGAGGCGTACTTCCTTCTCCCACTTCGGCGACTCCCGCAGCATATTGCGTAACTGTTCCTGCAGTTCTTCGATATCCTGTTCGATGTTCTTGCGCTTTACTTCCGGCAGCTTGTCAAAATCTTCCTGGCTGAGGACCTCGTCTTTGTGCATTGGCGCCAGTGTAAATCCGGTCGGTGTGTGAATAAGGGCAATGTGCTTTTTCTCGGCATTGGCCTGAATCTCTCTAAGAGCCTGTTCATTTTTTTCGTTGAGTTCTTCCTCGATAGCCTGTGATCGGGTGCGGTATTCGTTACTTTCGAAGACTGTCGGTATGGCGGCGTGCAGGTCCTCGACGAGTTGCTCCATGTCTCGTTCGAGTTCCAGGCCACGCCCGGGGGGCATGCGCAGCATGCGCGGCTCATGGGGCTGTTGAAAGTTGTTGACGTAGCACCAGTCCGGCGGGAGTGGTTCAATAGCGGCCTGCTTGACAGCGTAACGTTCTACCAGCGCGCGTTTGCCAATGCCGGTCGGCCCCAGTGCAAAAATGTTATAGCCCTTGTGACGGATGCCAATGCCAAAACTGACTGCTTCGACTGCTCGTGGCTGGCCGATGAATTCGGTCAGATCCTCGAGTTCCGCCGTTGTCCTGAAGTCAAACTCCTCCGGCAGGCAGCGCGTGTAGAGGGCGTCGGATTTCAGCGGTGTGATGGCCATCCTGGTGTGTCAGGACTGAAAGACGGTGAGTGACCCCGGTACCGCCGGTGGCCGTCTGGTGGCATTATCCGGTGGTATTACCAGTTCATGGTTCATCATGATTGTTCCTGGTTTGGTTGTTCAGAAAATGCATACCTATAATCTGTGTAAAACGTCCAGCATTCATTGACCCCGGTCAATAAAGATTATCTCAATATTATCCACCATCTACAGGAGCGGGGTCCCGGCTACCTGTGGATGAGCGGAAATTCTCTACAGTAACTATCAGCCTGTGATAAACGTGGACTGAAGGAGGTGCTTGTGTGGGTAACCTGCTGGTGGCCATGCAGCGGGAAAGATGCTCCTCTGTGAACGCGGCAAGTGCGTGGGCCGGGCGTTCACTTGCGCCAAACAGCCGCGTTACTTGCTATGGTCAAAAACTTGCGGAATACGGGATTGGGATTGTTGTATATACTGAATGTGTGTACGCATTCAGGTTTGTGTGCAGTGAAAATATGCTGACAGGTTAATATTAAATCATGACAAGGCAGCCATCGATGGTACGTCTGGTGGTCATCAGTATCCTGTTTGTTACGCTGGTGGTCGCCGCACTCGTGTATTTCGACGCCCATGAGGAGATCCTGCGCCTGCTCGACTGGCTGGACGCGCAGGGCATCTGGGGGCCGCTGCTGTTTATCCTGCTTATGATGATTGTAGTGGTATTCCTGCTTCCGGGGGTGTTGTTTACCACCGGTGCCGGTTTCGTGTTTGGCGTAGTCGAGGGTACGGTGTGCGTGGTGGTCGGGACGACGCTGGGCGCGACGCTGGCCTTTCTGGGCGCGCGCTACCTGTTCGGTGAGCGGGCCTCGCAGTTCGTGCTGCGCCACGCCCGGCTGCGATCGGTCACAGAGGAACTCACCCCCCGGGGCTGGCAGATCGTGTTGCTGACACGTCTGGTGCCGTTTTTCCCCTTCAAGCTGTCCAATTACTTTTTCGGGCTGACGCAGTTTACGCTGCGCGGTTTCATGGCCGGTACGTTCGTTGGTGTTATTCCGCTCTCACTCAACAGCGTCTACCTGGGTTCGATCGCTGCCGATATCAGCCTCGAAGGCGTGCGTAGCGCGGGCCGTGGTCCCGTTGAATGGGCTTTGTATGGAGCCGGCTTCCTCGTCACCGTTGGCCTGGTTATCTATCTTAATCGCCTGGCGAGTCGCGCCCTGGCCAGGTATACGGAAGAGGCCGGAGGAGGAGAGTAATGATGCCCTGGCTGCAATGGCTGCCATGGCGGTTTCTTATTCGCCGTATTGCCCGCGCACACGGTTTCCTCGACCCGATCGCATTGCTGGCGCGCCTGCATCGCTTTGCCCAGCCCTCCGAGGTCGGTGAGCCGGTCGAACTGCTGCGTGCCGGTGTGGTGTTTCATGCGCGCGGCCTTGTTAACAGCCGCGTGATTCAGCACAACCTCGACTGGGTCTGGCCGTTCTGGATCGAGCGCCAGTTCGATCCCGGAGATGATGCCTTTGTTCCCCGCGCTTTTTCCATCACCCATGTCAACCTGAGCCATCGCAACTGGACGGCAGT
>DATCZY010000263.1:0-2228 GCA_036525655.1 Lysobacterales bacterium
AGCCAAACCCCGGGTACTTGAAATGGCATTGTTCATTGGCGCTGACCTGCATCGACCTGACCCTGGACTGGTAGAGACTCAGCGTCTTGTTTCTGAATTCTGCGAAACCGCGTGCGGTGATCACTTCTTTGGACTCCAACCACTCCATCTGCACCGACATCTGCCGGTCAAACGCGGGCGCCATGCGGGCGAGGAAGTAGCGGTTGACCTCCTTTGACTCCGTCTTGGTCTCGAGCGACTTGTGCAGGGCCCAACCGGAACCGCCCAGCAATGCCCCCGAAGTGGTCACCACCGCCGCGGTGCTGGCTGCCGATGCCACCGCACCATAGACCGCACCGGCCAGTGCGATGACGGCAACCGCGGTGGTGATGTTCTGTTTGCGCGCCAGTTGGCGGCGCTCTTCTAGCGTTCGGTATTCCGCGGCAATTATATTTCGCATTTTCGAGCCATAATTACCGTTATAGGTACCGTCGTAAATACTGTCCGATTGTGCGGCCAGAAACTCACGCTCCGCGCCTACCAGGGCCTCGGCCAGTTGCAGGCGCGCCCTGACGCTCTCGTCGTTGGACTGCACGAAAAACACCCTGGCGAGTTCGGGATCAAAGCGTTCGATGGCTGCCTGTCGGGCGAAAAATGTCGCCTTTTCATGATCGACGGAATTGAGCAGTTCGACGATCCGGCTGCTGGCGCCTTTTACAAACGCCTGCACAAACGGATCCACGGAAAAATCGTCGGGCAGCGTGGCAATGATATCCCCGTTCATGCGAATCTTTTCCAGCGAATACTGCTCAATGGCTGCCATTTGCTGGTTTCCGTCACCACCTCCTTTCAAAGGCAAGGGTAATTCGGGCTCGTCTCTTTCACGCAGGAAGGATATGAATTCCAGTGAAGAATCATTTTCCTGGGGTCTGTCGTCGAGTCGCGACCGGAAACTGTCATCGGCTTCTTTGCGGGCCTGCCGCCAGGCCGAACTCACCAGTGGCGGACTTGAGATCAATAGCCCGCCCAGCGACGGTTGTATCCAGCGGCTGCTTTTGACGACGATCATCGGGGTTACCAAATCGCCGAAAGTCACCGGCGGCGCATCCATCAATTCATCAACATCCGGAAACGAATAAATATTGAAATCAATGGTTAACACGCTCGGAATCTGTTCCGAACCGAGGATTGGCCGGCTGTACAGGTTGCGTTCCTTGTCCCATTCGATGATATGCGGTGACAGCAATACCGAGCCTTCGGGCAAAACACCTTTCAACTCGTGGTACAGGGACATCGCGAAGTAGCTGGATTTCTCGATAATGGACTGGGCGACGCGCGAGGTCTGCCGGTTGCCGTGCACACCGTAGGGCACCTCACCGCCGATCGCGTTGATCGCAAAAGAACTCACGTACAGGTTTTCCGCATTGGTGTGGATCATGGCCGGATACCGTATAACGACCATTGCTGCAGCATCGGAGGATTGCTGCTCGGAAACCTCTTCTTTTTTCAGGCTTGAATAAACCGAGGTATCTCTGCCCGTTGCTGTGCCCGCACAGCCGCTTGTGATCCCCACAATGAAGGGCAACAGGGCCATCGCGAAAAAACCCATCGGGAATCCGGAACACATCCGGACTAAAAATTTTTTACTCAAAACATTTTCCATCTCGTGGGCAAGACCCATTGGAACATCTTGCCGGTATAAGGTTCAGGCCCGGCAAATGCGGGACAACGATGCAGTATATTGAAATATTCTTTCACAACCAACTGGTCCAATCCAGACAGTCGTCAGATTTGGAGTTGTTTGCTGTTCAATTAGAGCGAGAGCCGGGATATACAGGCCATCAATATACGCGGCACAGTTGCACAAGATTTATCAAGTGACGCACACCGTCCTACCCGGCATGGACTTTAACGGTACAGGATTGAACCTGCCAATTTCCCACATACCGAATTCCGGTTTTACCGGGCAAAAAAAAAGCCCCATGAAGGGGCTGATTGGAGGCCAGGGTCGGAATCGAACCGGCGTAGACGGCTTTGCAGGCCGCAGCATAACCACTCTGCCACCTGGCCTCGGTGAAAAATCCCGTGCAACTGCTCAGGAGCGCGATATTCTACTATCCGTTGCCGCACAATGCTATGTGTTAAGTCATCAAAACCGCGCTTGGGATGACAACGGCCAATAAAAAACCCGGCGGTGGTCAGACCCAACGCCGGGTTTTATTGTTGGAGCGGGAAACGAGACTCGAACT
>DATCZY010000264.1:0-2471 GCA_036525655.1 Lysobacterales bacterium
GATCTCTCGGGTGATGCACAACTGGCGCTGCAGAAAGCCAACAGCGATCTTGGACTGGCATTGTCAGCAATCGAGATCGAATACCTGATTAACGCGTATAAAAAACTTGGGCGGAATCCTACGGACGCCGAATTGATGATGTTCGCCCAGGCCAATTCCGAACATTGTCGGCACAAGATATTCAATGCCAGCTGGACGCTGGACGGTGAACCCCAGGATCTTTCCCTGTTCGCCATGATCAGGAACACCCATGCACAAAACCCGGCGGGTGTGCTGTCGGCGTACCACGATAACTCTGCGGTTATCGAAGGGCGCCGCAACCGGCGTTTTTTTCCCGCACCCGGCACCGGCGAATATACCTGGCTGGATGAAGACGTAGGTATCCAGATCAAGGTGGAGACCCATAATCATCCCACGGCTATATCGCCATACCCCGGCGCTGCAACGGGCTCCGGAGGTGAGATTCGCGATGAGGCGGCGACGGGGCGCGGAGCCCGCCCCAAGGCTGGTTTGAGCGGATTCTCGGTCTCTAATCTGTTGATACCGGACAGACCGCGCGACTGGGAAGAAAATTCGGGCAAACCCGGGCGCATTGCCAGCGCACTGGATATCATGATCGAAGGCCCGATAGGGGCGGCTGCTTTCAATAACGAATTCGGCCGCCCGGCACTGACGGGTTATTTCCGGACTTTCGAACAATCTATTGGCGGACGTCTTTGGGGTTATCACAAACCTATCATGCTCGCTGGCGGACTGGGTAATATCCGCCCCGGCCATATTGAAAAACTGAGACTGTCTGCGGGCTCCGCGGTAATCGTGCTTGGTGGGCCTGCGATGCTGATCGGGCTCGGCGGTGGCGCCGCATCATCGGTCGGCAGCGGCCAGGGGAACGAGGAGCTCGATTTTGCTTCGGTGCAGCGCGGCAACCCTGAAATGCAAAGGCGATGTCAGGAAGTCATCGATCGCTGCTGCGCGCTGGGCGACGCCAACCCGATCGTGTCGATTCACGATGTCGGCGCCGGGGGATTGTCCAATGCTCTGCCCGAATTGTTAAATGACAGCGCACGTGGTGGCACCTTGGAGTTACGCGAAATCCCCAGTGCGGACGGCGCGATGTCGCCCATGGAGATCTGGTGTAACGAGTCACAGGAACGTTACGTGCTGGGGGTTGAAAAGGATCGCCTGCAGGAATTTGAAGCTTTGTGCCTGCGCGAACGTTGTCCATATGCGGTACTGGGTACGGTCACCGATAAACGGATCCTGCGTTTGAACGATGCCTTGCTGCACAAGCCTCCGGTCGATCTGCCGTTGGAAGTGCTTCTCGGCAAGACACCCAAATTGCACCGTGACGCTAAATCCGGGGCGGTGGGCCCCCTCAAAGACCTGTCTGCTGGTAACGAGCTGGAGGATGATCTGCTGCGCGTGTTGCGTTTCCCGGCCGTGGGCAGCAAGTCCTTCCTTATCACCATTGGCGACCGCTCGGTCGGAGGGCTCGTTGCCCGCGACCAGATGGTCGGTCCCTGGCAGGTGCCGGTCGCGGATTCAGCGGTCACCCTGCACAGTTTTGAAGGCTATGCGGGTGAGGCGATGGCCGTGGGCGAACGCACACCACTGGCGGTGGTCAACAGCCAGGCTGCAGCGAGGATGGCCGTGACCGAAGCGATCACAAACATTGCGAGCGCACCCATTGCCCGTCTCGCCGATGTCCGGTTGTCCGCCAACTGGATGGCTGCAGCGGGCGAAGAGGGTCAGGATGCGGCCCTTTATGCAGCGGTAAAAGCGGTCGGGATGGAATTGTGTCCTGCGCTGGGTATCGCCATCCCGGTGGGCAAGGACTCCCTGTCTCTCAAGACCGATTGGATGGACAATGGTCAGCCGAGACACATGCTTGCGCCGGTGTCGCTGGTCGTCTCCGCTTTTGCACCGGCTACAGATGCCCGCCTGGCGCTCACACCGCAACTGAAGACCGGCGATAAGGCGAATCACCTGTTGTTGATCGATCTGGGGCATGGTCTGGACCGGCTGGGCGGCTCGAGCCTCGAACAGGTCCGTGGAGCATTTAGCGCGAAGGTGCCCGACCTTGACGATGCCGCGGAACTGGCGGGCTTTTTTGCCGCCATCCAGGAATTGATCGCCGCCGGACAAATCATGGCCTACCATGACCGATCCGACGGCGGTTTGATTGCCACCGTCTGTGAAATGGCATTCGCGGGGCGTTGCGGGCTTCGGTTGAAGTTCGATGAAAGCATTGCGGGTGACGCGCACAAGCTACGTGCACGTTTGTTTGCCGAAGAACCCGGTGCGGTCATCCAGGTTTCCGGATCGCAAAAACCAACCGTGTTGGCTTGCTTCGCAAGGCATGGTCTTGAGGCGCTGGTTACGGATATTGGCACAGCGGTCGGTGGTCATACTCTCAACATAGAAGGCGGTGGACGTGTCTGCCTGGTAAGCGATCTGCGCAGTCTTCACCA
>DATCZY010000265.1:0-8817 GCA_036525655.1 Lysobacterales bacterium
TTTTTCGATCGCCTCGGGACCGATGAAAAAGACAAGAAGCATGTCGTGGAGCCGAGCAACCATTTTGTACCGGCCGCGATTATGAAGGGTGAAACCCTGGACTGGCTGGATAAATACCTGGGGCCGGTGGACCAGTAAGCCCTGAGTTTTTACTGTGAACCCAACTTGTTCAGCCGGCATGTTTACACATGGCCGCCCTGGATCAGTCGCTTACGAACACCTGGAATTGTTCGATCTTACCGTCAGGCATTTCGAAGGTTGCGATTTCGAGCGTCCGTTCCGGGAACTTGACCTTATAACCGTGGTAGGTCATACCGCCACGGGTGGATTGCCTGGTATGAGTAAATTCATCCGGATTACCCAGGGGGGCAAGGCTGGCGGAAAAATCCTGTAGCGCCTGCTCGTTGAAATAGAAGTTGGCGTTTTCCGTGAACAACGAACGGTCGATCGTGCCTTTCTGCAAATCCTCGAAAATGCTGCGCGCCTTCGCCTCGTGCCCCGCGACATCGCTATCGGCGAAGAGCAGTGGCTCGATCTCCTTGGCAATCTTCGATGGGGCGTTGCTGGCAATCTGGTTCACCAGCACGACGATACCGGCGCGATCGTCAGGAAACACGATATTTTTAGTCACAAAGCCCGAGACTTCACCACCGTGTTCAAGAACCCGGCGCCCATTCCTGCTGGTCACACCAATGCCCAGGCCATAGCGGGTGCCCACGCCGCTATTGAGCAATACGTCGGTTTGCATAGCTTTGTACGATGAAGGTTTTAACAGCCGCGACTCGATCATTGCGATGTCCCACCGGGCGAGATCTTCGGCCGTCATGGCGAGCTGGCCGGTGGCAAAGAGCCAGCCTTTTCCTTCTTTGGGGGCGACGCGCAGCGGGCCGAGCGCAAAACTGCGATAACCGTGGGCGTCAGTTTCTGCTAGCAGGTTCTGATCGATATCGAGGGCGCTTTTCATGCCGAGCGGCTCAAACATGTTGGCGCTGAGAAACTGCATGAGCGTCATTCCCGAGGCTTTTTCGACTATGATCCCCGCGATGATGTAGTTCGTGTTGCTGTATTGCCATTTCGTGCCGGGATCGAAATCCAGCGGCTTGCGGGCCCAGGCATCCAGTATCGTGTCTGCGCTGATCTCCTCCAGCATGGCGGGAGGCACGTAGTCCTGGGGCCAGTAATCCCGGTAACCGGATGTGTGCGAAAGCAATTGCCGGATGCTGACTTCATCCGCGCGCGTCAGGTCGGGAATAAATTTCGCAACCCGATCTTGCATGGAAAGCTTGCCCTGTTCCGCGAGCATCAGCAGAGCGGTAGCGGTGAATTGCTTGCTGACCGAGCCGATGCTGTAGCGCATCGAGGTCTGGGAAGCTTCGGCGGGATCCAGCCGCGCATTCCCGTAGGCCTTCAGGTAGGCGATGTGCCCGTCTTTGATGACCGCGAGCGAGGCGCCCGGCGCACCCGTCTCGTCCAATACTTCCTGCACCGCCTGATCGATACGCTCCCGGTCTTTTTCGTTGAGCGCAGAGGCCACATCAGCATGGCCCGCATGCGGAACCGCAATGGCGATGGACATCAGGAAAAACAGGTATCCGGCTTTCAGTTGTGATTTTGACATGGTGCCTCTCGAAAGTTTAAGTGCTTGGAATGTTTGGAGTCAGAGCAAATTACTTTGGCACTTTACTCTGAATCCACGGCTACTTGTGTCAGCGGTAGCGCTGCGAATCGGGGCAAAAAACCAGGTACTGTTGCGCAAGATCGACTGGTTAAACCCCATAGCAAGTTCCTCTATTTATTATGTAACCATGGATTTATACCCAGGGGATTAAATTGAGCATAGTCGCTGCCGGTCAGTTACGCTTGTAAACGAACCTTTTGGCTTTTGTGAATTAAGCAACTATGCTTAACAGCAATAGCAGACACAAAGAAGCCGCCTCTTGTCATTATTCAATGAACTCAAACGACGAAATGTATTCAAGGTAGCGTTTGCCTACGTTGTTGTTGCCTGGCTGGTTGCGCAGGTGCTACAGCTGATTTTCGAGAGTTTCGGAACACCCGAATGGGTTATGAAGACCGTGCTGGTGCTGATGGCTGTGGGTTTGTTGTTCGCGCTGTTTTTCGCCTGGGCCTTCGAGATGACCCCGGAGGGTTTGAAGAAAGAAAGCGAGGTTGACCGGAGCAAATCCATCACGCCGCAGACCGGCAAAAAGCTCAATAACCTGATTGTTGTGGTGATGGCACTGGCGCTGGGTTATTTCGCCTATGACAAGTTCGTGCTGTCGACGGATCGTGACGCCGCACTCATCGAGGCCACGACGCAGGCGGTATCCCAACTCGCTGGCACTGAAAGTGACGGGCTGGAACGGGATGCATCCATCGCCGTGCTGCCCTTTGTCAACATGAGTGACGATGCCAGCAACGAGTATTTCTCCGATGGCTTATCGGAGGAACTGCTCAACCTGTTGGCCAAGGTACCCGAGCTGCGTGTCATCGCCCGGACTTCGTCATTTGCATACAAGGGCAGCAATACAAAAATTGCCGACATGGCCCGCGAACTCGACGTCGACCACATACTGGAAGGCTCGGTGCGCAAGGCCGGCAACCAGGTGCGTATCACAGCACAGTTGATTCTGGCCCGTGACAGTTCGCACCTTTGGTCGGAGACTTACGATCGCTCGCTTAACGACATATTCGCCGTCCAGGATGAAATTTCGGCTGCGATCGTCGTCGCCCTTAAAGAGACCCTCGATATTGATATCCCCACTGGCGAAATTGCACGGCAGTCAATTGACCCCGGCGCCCACAATGAATTCCTGTTGGGTGTCTACAACATGGAACTGCGCACAAAAGACTCCCTTGAGGTTGCAGTGCAGCACTTCGAACAAGCCATCGAAATTGAACCGGACTACGCGGCCGCACATGCCCGCCTTGCTATCACGTATGGACTGTTACCGGGCTATTCAGATGACCTGAACCGCAATGAGTACTATGAAAAGGCGTTACCACATTCACAGCGCGCCATGGAGCTCGCGCCCGACAGCTGGGAAGCCAACCTCGCCATGGGGCAGCAACTTTGGGGTAAAAGCTATCTGTTCGGTAACGATTTGGATGAAGCACTTCCATACCTCAAAAAGGGACTTGAATTGAACCCAAGCTATGGTCCCGCCTACTCCTGGCTCGCGAATGTGCAAAGGATAAAGGGAGATTATGAGGATGGACATGCAACATTGGAAGCGGGGATCAAGGTCGCGCCACTTGACCGGGTACTGCTGGGCAGTGTCGCCAATTCCTACATATACCAGGACAGGTTTGAGGAGGCAGAGAAGACCATAGAGCGGTTGATGGATATTGCACCCGCCATGGCCCTCAATCGTGCCGCAACCCTCGCCACCCGGCAGGGGCGCTGGGCGGACAACGCGATCTCGCTGATTCATTACCTGTCACTGGCGCCGACTGAAAGCAGCTATTGGGCCCGCCGAATTGTCTCGGAAGACCTGGGATTGCCGGAAGAAGCGCTGACCATCGGAGAACAGGACTCTAATTATCGGGTATACATCATATTGGGACAGCCGCAGGAGGCGATCAACAGAGCCCAGGACGACCTGGAAAACGAGCCAAACCAGGCGAACAAGTGGCTGCTCGCGACCATGCATGCGATGTCCGGGGAAATGGAATCCGCTCACACTTATTTCGAAGCCACGATGGCGGCATCAGAGAACCTGGATGACTGGATTCCTTCTACTGGTCAGATCGCGGCGCGCGTGGCGGTGGGGGACATGGAGGGCGCCCGGTTTGCGGCACAGCTGGTAGATAAGGAAGGCGATGTCAGAAGGACTGCCGGTATCGACGTTGCCCCCGATTACCTCAATATAGGCTACGCTCACTACCTCATCGGTGAGAAAGAAAAAGGCCTTGCAACGCTTGCAAAAGTGGTTCAGCTTGGGTTTTATGTACCGGTGTTCCAGGCGTTTTTGAAAGAGTTGCGGAGTGATCCTGCCTTTGCGCCATTGCTTGCGCAACAACAGGAAAAACAGTCAGTGGAACGTGAAAAATTTTTGAAGGTCATGTGTGGCCTGGATAACCCCGTGCCGAATTTCTGGCGCCCCAGCAAGCGCGCGTGTGAGCAGGGGTCAGAGTAATTTACTCTGGCACTTCACCCTGACCCCGCAACCACGCAGCCATGATCCGGTCGGCGGCTGCGATGCCGCTGAGAAAAGCCCCTTCGACCCGTGACCCGTGGCACCAGTCTCCCGCCAGTACCAGGTTTTTTGAGCCAAGCCAGATGGCGCCGCAATTGAGCGGCTGTCGGGCCAGCGCGTAACGCCAGCGATGGGCAACGGCTGATTTCACCGTAAAGGCTTGCGACAGCGGCAGTTCTCGGGCTGCCTCGAGCAACAGGTCGCGCACTTCATCTGCGGACTTTTCGAGGTGCAATGAAGACCATTCCGGACTGGCGTGCAGCACCCAGGCATCGGCTGCCGGGCGCTCCGGGCGCGATCGCTGGCTGGCTACCCAGGCGAGCGGGCCCTGGTTGACAAAGGCAGCATCATATTCGGCGAAAAGGGGCCTATCCAAAACCAGCATCAGCGCCCAGCATGGCATCATTTCCACCCCGCTGAGCACTTCGTCGACCTCGGGGTCGGCGAGCAATGTGCGCGCCTGCTCGGGCGGGGCGGTCATAACCAGCGTGTCGCACTCAAGGGTTTGCCCTTCATCAGAGGTCAGAATCCATCCGTTTTCCAGTTGCTGCAGCTGACGCACCGCCCAGCCGAAGCGGCAGTCCGGCAGTTCCCCGGCCAGCGCTCTGCAGATGGCGCTCATCCCCGGTACTGCCACGTATCGTTCGGGGCCCTGGCTTTTGGTGCTGCGATCGCGGTCACCGATGGTTGCGATCCGGGCATTCCATGCATGCACCAGTCCGCGTTGCTGCCAGGCCGCGATATGCTGTAAAAAGCGGGGGTCGCGCGCCGTGAAATATTGTGCGCCATGATCGAAGCGCAGGTCTGCGTTTCTGCGCGTGCTCATGCGACCGCCCGGGCCGCGGGCTTTTTCAACCACCACCACATCGTGACCCTGCTCGGACAAGGTGCGCGCGGCGGTCAGCCCGGTCATGCCGGCTCCCACTACGCCGACACGCAAGCGCCTGGCTGGTTGGCTGGCTAGGTTCACGGCTGCTCGTCGCTCCGGTTCAGGTTTTCGAGGAATTGTTCAGATTGTTGCACAATGGCGTCGATTTCGGCTTCGGGCTTGTTGAAAAGATTTCGGTAGGCCAGCCCCATTCTCGGGTTGGATCTGAGCTGTTTTTCCTTGCTGATCAGGAAATACCAGTAAAGGTAATTGAACGGGCAGGCGCCTTCGCCGAGCTTCTTGTCCGGGCCGAAGCGGCAGCCTGAGCAATAGTCCGACATGCGATTGATATAGGCGCCCGATGCCGCGTAGGGCTTGGATGCCAGCAGGCCGCCATCGGCAAACAGCGCCATGCCATGTGTATTGGGTAACTCGACCCACTCGAACGCGTCCACGTACACCAGCAAATACCATGCCTCCACCTCGGTCGGCGCGAGGCTGGCCAACAAGGCAAAATTGCCGGTGATCATCAGGCGTTGGATATGGTGTGCGTAGCCATGGCGACGGGTGGTCTCGATGCTCTGGCGCAGGCAGTTCATGTCGGTCTCGGCGGTCCAGAAAAAATCCGGCAGCGGCCGCTTTGCCTCGAGAAAATTGCTGCGTTCATAGCCCGGCATGTGCAGCCAGTAGAAGCCGCGTATGTATTCGCGCCAGCCCAAGACCTGTCTTACGAAGCCTTCGACCGCGGGCAGCGGAGCCCGCCCATCCTCAAAGGCTTCAAGGGCCGCTTCGCAAACCTCGCGCGGGTCCAGCAGGCCGATATTCAGGTAGGGCGAGACAAGCGCATGAAAAAGGAAATCTTCACCGGTTTTCATGGCATCCTGGTAATCGCCAAAACCCGGCAGGCATTCCTCGATGAAATGTGTCAATGCGCGCTGCGCATCCGCCCGTGTGGTGGCCCAGCCAAATGATTCCAGCTCTCCAAAATGATGATCAAAGTGAGTTTTTACGAGCTGCATGACCTCCCGCGTCATCTCATCGGATTCAAAGCGTAACCGCCTGGGGAAAGTCATGCCGCCCGGCAGTGACTTGCGGTTTTGCTTGTCGTAATTCCATTCGCCGCCGACGGGCTTGTCACCCATCATCAACCAGCCGGTTTTACGCCGCATATCGCGGTAAAAATATTCCATGCGCAGGCTTTTCCGGTTTTTGGCCCATGCCGCGAACTCCGCAAGCGAGCACAAGAATCGCCCGTCATCGCGAATCTCAACCGGCAGGTCGAAATCTTTTTGCCAGTTCCGCATCATCTCGCGGACCCGCCATTCACCCGGCTCTGTCACCACCAGTCGATCATAGTGGCGGCTTTGCAGCGCCCGTTTGACTTCGCCGCTGAATGAGCCCGTATTTTCCTGGCTGTCCATACGGACATAGTCGACCTGGATACCGTCCTGTTGCAGTGCAGCGGCGAAGTGCCGCATCGCCGAGAGCACCAACACCAGTTTCTGCTGGTGGTGGGGCACATAGGTGGCTTCCTCGCTGACTTCCACCATCAACACCCGGTCGGCCTGCTTGTCGATATCCGACAGCGTTGCGATCGATGTGCTCAGCTGATCGCCGAGGATAAGGCGTAAGGTACTCATGCGCTCAACGCTGCCAATGGCCGGCGCCCCGGTTTCCCGGCGCAAGCTCGCTGTTGCGTGCCTTTATGGGTGCACATGGGCCAGGCGCTGATCCTGGTTGCCCATGCAATTCATCGTCTGCATTTTCCGCGCGAAACCTGCTCACAAAACTGCCTGCAGCCGGTCACACAACAGATCAATGAGCAGCGGGTTTTCGCCCACCAGGGGTGAGATGCGAACGCTTAAACCCGGGTGGTTTTGCATCGCGGCGCCGCATATGTCGGCGATATCCCCACCTTCCCCCGCGTGCCTGCCGGGTGAAAGAAAAAGCATGGATATCGCGACGTTTAAAACTTCGTTCTCGCGGGCCAGCTTTGCCAGCAGGTCTTGTAGCAGTGGCCCGTTGAAATCGTATTCAAATCCTTCTCTTCGCTCCATCACCGCCTGCAGCAGGGGGACGTGTTCGGGCAGGTACGCAGCCAGTTGCGCGGCCAGCTTTACACGCACATCGGTGACTTCTTTGGAGGGTGATCCGTGATCGACCAGTACGACGCAGTCGATGCCGGTCAGTTTCTCATCCACAAGTGTTTGAAGGTTTTCAAGAAGCAACCGGGCCAGCAGTGGCTCACCCTGCGGCAACGGGCACAATTCGTCTGCGATTGACCAGTTGAATTTGCCATGTGTTGCCTGGATAGCATTCAGCGTGTCCGGGATAAACGAGGTGATGGCGCGGCTATTGCCAAAAAACATCGGAATGATGACAAGCTCATCGGCACCGCTGATCAGCGCCTCTTCCACGTATTGTGCAAAGGTCGCGACGCGTTTGCCGCCGAGCGCATCAGCCAACGCCCCGGGCGGTATTTTGTCGGCATGTTGCAGTGGCACCGCATCGATGGTTTTAGCGGATCTTTCACTCATCGCCCTGGCCAGGCGCCTCAAATTCAGGACGGCATCGGCGCGCCGTGAACCGTTGTCTACCAGGATGATTCTTTGCATGGCTTCATACTATCAGGAAATAAAGGGGTCACCCATTGGCCGGCTACGCCAGTTGTGTTTGTATCTTCAGGTCACTGCGCAGGGTCCGGTGCACCGGGCAGCGATCGGCAATTTGCAGCAGGCGCTGCCTGACCTCCTCGCTCAGGTCGCCCTTGAGGGTCACGGTTCTGTTGATGACTTCGATCTTCCCGGGCGCCGTTTCACAGCCTTCGCAATCACTCGCATACTGACGGTCGTGGCTCAGCGTGACGGTGACATCATCCAGCGGCAGCTTCTTGTGGTTAGCGTACATGCGAATCGTCATCGAGGTGCAGGTGCCCAGTGCCGCAAGCAAATGCTCGTAGGGATCCGGGCCGAGATCGCCGCCTCCCACGGCAGTCGGTTCGTCGGCCAGCCACACGTGAGAATCGGTGATCACGGTACGGGTAAATTGCCTGTTCTTCTCGGTGACCATCACATGTCCTGCGCTCACCGCAGCGGTTTTTTTCCCGACGTTTTCGGGTTCGTCAATATAGCGCGTGGCCCAGGCCGCTATGGTCGCGGCAACATACTCCGCATCCCTGGCCCGGGTAAGCAGGTGATCTGCATCATCCAGGCTCACGAAACTCTTGGGGTGTTTGGCGCTGCGATAGATTTTCTCGGCCTCGTGAATCGACACCGTTTCATCCACCGGCGAATGAAACACCAGCAGGGCCTTTCTCAATTTGGCAATTTTCTCCGCCTGGTTTTGATCAGCAAGATCCTCCAGAAACTGTTTTGTAATGGTAAAAGGCCTGCCCGCCAGCTGTACCTCGGCCACACCGGCCCGGGCAATCTCATCGACTTTGCAGCCAAACTGCTTCACCACGTGTTCCGGATCTGCCGGCGCGCCAATGGTCACCACCCCTTTCACTTCTTCCATGGCGTGGGCTGCGGCCAAAACCGCCGCGCCGCCGAGGCTATGGCCAATCAACAACGAAGGCGCGCGGTAGGTCTCGCGCAGGAAGTCGGCGGCCAGTACCAGGTCATTCACATTCGACGAGAAGCTGGAATTGGCAAAATCGCCATCGCTGCTTCCCAGACCGGTGAAGTCAAAACGTAATACTGCGTAGCCCCGCGCGACCAGTGCTCGGGAAATGCGTGACGCCGACAACAC
>DATCZY010000266.1:0-11147 GCA_036525655.1 Lysobacterales bacterium
GCACCAGTAAACACCCATGCTGGAGTACATTTTGCCGCCCAGTTCAAACGAACCCGGGATCAGCGCCATGGTGACGAAATACATCACGACCGCCATCAGGGCGCTGGAGATGACCAACAGCTTCATCAGCGCCGGTGCAACATCATGCTCGGTCTTCACACCGACCATCAACTTGGTGATAAAGCTGATGGGAATACCCACCGCACTGATCAGGATCGGGTACAACAGGGCATTCGGGTCCGCAGCAAATGCCACGGCGGAAATGACCATGGCGGCGCAGGTGCTCTCTGCACAGGAGCCAAACAGGTCGGCGCCCATACCGGCAACGTCACCGACGTTGTCACCCACGTTATCGGCGATAACGGCCGGGTTTCTCGGATCATCTTCCGGAATACCTTTCTCGACTTTACCCACCAGGTCGGCGCCGACGTCGGCAGCCTTGGTAAAAATACCGCCGCCCACACGGGCAAACAGCGCGATGGTCGAACCGCCCAGACCAAAACCGGCGATCACTTCCATCAGCACGTGGTTTCTTTCCGGCCCGAGGTCGGCCATCAGGTAGCTCATCGCCACATAAATAATGACCAGGCCGAGCACTGCCAAACTGACCAGGGCAAAGCCCATGACTGCGCCTGAATTGATGGCAACGTCAAATGCATGTGAAATGTCTTTCTTGGCCGATACGGTCGTGCGCGCATTACCCTGCGTGGCTACCTTCATGCCAATGTAGCCCGACATGATCGAAATAAAACCGCCAAACAGGAAGGCGACCGCGGTGTAGATACCTTCGCGGTAATCAGACGTGTGTGCGTCGTCAATAAGTACCGCAATAATGGCGGCAAACGAAATCATAAAGATGGTCAGGAATTTATATTCCTGCTTGAGGAAGGCCATGGCGCCTTGTGCAATTGCACCGTGAATGAACTTAAGACGTGTGCTGTCTTTTTCGTCCAGCCCCATATCCAACGGTACGCTCATGACCTTTTTCATATAGAAAAAAGCGATAGCCAAACCCAGTAACGAAAGCACCGTGCTGACTGTGATTGTTATTCCCGACATCGTGATTTCTCTCCCAAGACTGAAATGATTATTTTATTGGCGCGCACTATACCACAGGGAGCCCAAATTTTGCCCCGCAAATACCGACAAATAATGATTATTCTTCAAGAGGTTCGGAAGTTTTTGCGGATCAGAAAGATAAGCCCGCCTGATCCCGTCCATTGGCAATTGCCCGGTTGGAATTAACCAGGCTGTCTCGCATCCCGGGGTTAGCGGACGATGGCTCGTACCGCTTATACCCGGCAGGGCTTATTTTGCGTATGTCCGGCCAAAAAAATCACCCTCACGCCAGCTGGGGCGCTGGGGATCATTTGCGATCAGTTCACCGATTTTCGTATTGATTCGGGTGAATTTTGCCGCTGCCGCATAGTTGATCGGCAGGTTCAGGTCATCACTGGGTTTGTGATAGTGCTGCTGCAGAAAACCCTCGAAAATCGGCTGGGTATCGATGCTGCCGTCCAGCGACTTCATACCGGTCACCAGGAACACCGATGGAATCCCCTGCTGTACGAAACGGTAGTGATCGCTGCGGACAAATATGTTTTGCTCCGGGAAGGGGTCCGGCGACAATTCAATTGCATAACTGTTGGCTGCTTCACGCACGGTTTGACCCAGGCTGGAATGCTCGGCGCCAAACGCGATCACGTCACCGAATTCATAGAGCAATAGCGGCATATCCAGGTTGACTTCGCTGACGATTGCATCGACCGGGACGGTAGGGTTCATGGCAAAGTACTCAGAACCCACCAGGCCCTTTTCCTCCGCTGTCACGGCAATAAACAATATGGACCGCCTCGGCGCGGGGCCCTCGGAAAACAGCCGTGCGCTTTCGAGCATCACGGAAACACCGGAGGCATTATCCAGCGCACCATTATTGATCAGGTCGTTTGGTGTATGTTCGCCACCCCCTGAAGGCAGCACGCCAATATGATCCAGGTGGGCGCTATAGACGACGTACTCATTCGCAAGCAACGGATCCGAACCGGGCAGTACAGCAACGACATTGGGGCTTGATATGACCTCATGGGTGCTGCGCTGATGCGCACTTACGCTGCCTTCGAGGGTAAACGCCGGCAACGCTTCTCCATTGTTGTCGCGCTCAAGAAGCGTCGTCAAATCAACGGGTGCGTTCTCAAATATAAACCCCGCCGCAGCATGATTGATTGCTGCTTCCACCTTGATTTGCTCAAACACACCATGAACCTGCCCCTGGCCATTGATCCAGCCCATGGACGGCGTACCAACTCGACTGCTTAGCATGTCCCACGGGTAACGTTGTGCTGACCTTGGTGTAAAGATCATCAACACCCCCACAGCGCCGTGACGGACAGCGGCCCTGGTTTTTTCGGCGGTGGACGCAAAATGGGCGCCCTCCTCGCTGGGGAAATCGTGCGGTTGACCAGCGAACAAAACGACGACCTTTCCAGCGGCATCGATATTCGCGTAATCATCATGATCCAGCTCGGCGGCTTCAATGCCATAACCGGCAAAAACCAGGCCCGCCTCGAGCTGAGATGACATGCTGCCAAGATCCGGGCCGGTGTAAAACTGGTCGGGAAAAACCAGCGGGATGGTTTCTGCACCCAATTTGAAAACCAGCCTGGCTGAACCCGGCTCCAGAAACGCGCGGCGCAGCGGAACCTGTTGAAAGTAAGCGCCGTCATTGCCTGCCGGCAACAGACCCATCTGCTGGAACTGGCTGCTGACGTAGTTGGCTGCAATGTTGTAACCCTCGCTGCCCGGCTGCCTGCCCTGCATCAGGTCATCGGCGAGAAATTCGATATGGGCCCGCAAGCGGTTCTGAAGTTGCGGGTCCGTGTCCTCCGCTGCCCACGCCGACGCGACGGTGAGCAGCCATAAACAGCCAACCAGCTTAAGCCAATTCATAAAAGGTCCCCTTGTCCGGTTGGCTGAATATTACTTTTACTATAGCTCAAATGGCGCCAGTTTTCGGGGCACGAGGAGGTTCTTCAGGCGAACGTACTTTGGCAGACCGTCTGGGCCATAGGGCGGGTAGTCTTCACCCTGAATCAACGGTTCGAGATAGCGCCTGGCAGCCGCTGTAATGCCAAAACCATCCGCTGAGATGAAACTTCTTGGCATCATCTTCTCGCGGTTTGCCACCTTGGCCAAATCCGCTTCACCGACTTTCCAGCGGTAGGGTTTGTCCGAGGTCCTGACCACGATCGGCATCACACCGGTTTTGCCCTGCAGCGCAAGTTCAACGGCGGCTTTACCCATGGCATACGCCTGATCCACGTCATTTTTTGAAGCAACATGACGGGCGGAGCGCTGCAGGTAATCCGAAACAGCCCAGTGATTCTTGTAACCCAGGGCGTCTGTAATCATGCCGGCTATGACCGGCGCCACACCACCCAACTGGGCGTGACCAAATGCATCGCGGCGACCCGAGTCAGCGAGGAAACGGCCCTGCTTGTCCCTGACGCCCTCGGAAACGACGATAGAGCAATAACCATGGGTTTTGACAGCCTTGTCGACCTTCTTCAACATGGCTTCTTCATCGAGCAGAAGCTCCGGAAACAGTATGATATGTGGCGGATCGCCTCTCTTCTGTTGGGCCAGTCCGCCCGCGGCGGCGATCCAGCCGGCATGGCGCCCCATGACCTCAAGTACAAATACCCTGGTGGAACTGGAAGCCATGGACTCGACATCGAGGCTGGCCTCCATGATCGAAACGGCGACATATTTCGCGACCGAACCAAAACCCGGGCAATTGTCGGTAATCGGCAGGTCGTTATCGATGGTCTTGGGTATGCCAATACACTGCACCGGAAAACCCAGCTTGTCGCCAATCTGCGACACCTTGTAGGCCGTATCGGCGGAATCACCACCGCCATTGTAGAAAAAGTAACCAATATTATGCGCCTTGAACACCTCGATCAGCCGCTCATACTGCGCACGGCTCTCCTCGATCCCTTTAAGCTTGAAACGACATGACCCGAAGCCGCCGCCAGGGGTGTGCCGTAAAGCGGCAATATCTGATTTGCTCTCTTTGCTGGTGTCGATCAGCTGTTCATTGAGTATGCCCATGATGCCGTCTTTGCCGGCATAAACCTTGCCCAACCGGTCCTTGTTTTGGCGGGCTTCTTCTATCAGACCGCAAGCGGTTGCGTTAATGACAGGAGTCACTCCACCCGATTGTGCGTAAAGCAAATTCTTCTTGTTCATAAATTTCCTTAAATCCCTTCAATCTTCATTGACTTGACTGGTATGAGAGGTTAGCGTTAGCGCCTATTTTAGAGGACTGGAAGCGTCCAATGCGAATTGTATTATTAGGCCCCCCGGGTTCGGGCAAAGGAACCCAGGCAGCATTGCTGGTTGAGCAGTTGGGAGTACCGCATATTTCCACCGGCGCGCTCCTGCGTAACGCGGCTAAAAGGGGCACGGAGCTTGGCCTGAAGGCCAAGGCGCTGACCGACAAGGGCGAGTTGGTCCCCGATGATGTCATCTCCGACATGATCGAGGAAAGGCTGAGCCGTGCAGATGTTGCCAACGGTTTTATCCTGGATGGATACCCGCGCAACCTGGCACAGGCCAAGTCGCTCGATCTATTGCTGGAGCGTCTGAATCAGCCGGTGGACGAGGCCATCCTTATCGACATCAAGCCTGAGCTGATCATCAAGCGCATCGCCAAGCGAGCGCAGGAAGAAGGCCGCGCAGACGATACCGAAGAGACCGTCAGAAACCGTTTGCAGGTCTACTCGGAGCAAACCGCACCGCTGGCGGAATACTATGCGGAACGCGGACTGCTCACCAGGGTACTTGGCGAGGGCGGCGTTGACGAAATCTTTCAGCGCATCCGCAGTATATTGAACCTGGGCACGGTGTCCGCCTGAGCGACGGGATGGTTTTGTCCTATCGCGTCTAAGCACAACAAACAGTCAGTGTTCTTATGAATGGCATGCTCATGAACCTGGCTCAACTTTTGCGCTTACGTGGCGGACCCCAGGATCTGCCCGCCTCCTGGTCGCTGACGATCCTCCTGCTCACCGCTTACGTGGCGCAAAACCTGCTCACCGGTCAACAGCTCGAGGATGAAAACGCAGCGGCCAAAAGTCTGCTGTCGGTGTGTCTGCAGGTGGGTGTGCTGACTGGTTTGCTTTTCTGGCGGAATCACCTGGAGCGTTTTCCGCAAACGATGAGTGCGCTGGCTGCAGCGGGTATTTTTTTTAATATCATTACCTGGATTTTGCTGTCATTGCCCGATCCGGAGGTCAACCAGCCGATATTGGCAATGGTCTGGTTTTCGGTTTTTATCTGGAGTCTTTTCGTTGACGCCCATATATACCGTCATTCGTTAACAGTTCCATTTGCGATGGGTATGCTGATCACCGTACTGATACTCGCAGCAAGTTATGTCCTGATTGAAATGATGTTTATGATGGGTAACCCCTGATTCAACACTGGTTAAAATATTTTGAGATCTAGAGCCTGATGAAAATTCATATTCTTGGAGCGTGCGGGACATTCATGGGTGGCGTAGCCCTGCTCGCCAGCCGTGCGGGTCACCAGGTCACCGGTGCCGACCAGCATACTTATCCACCGATGAGTACTTTGCTCGAAAGCGAAGGTATCACGTTGCATGATGGTTACAATGCAGAACCCATGTACGACCCGCCGGACCTGGTCATCATCGGCAATGCCTTAAGCCGTGGCAACCCGGCCGTGGAATACGTCTTGAACCAAAGGCTCAATTACACTTCAGGCCCGCGCTGGCTGGGTGAAAACTACCTGCGTGGACGCAAGGTGCTGGCGGTTGCGGGTACGCACGGTAAAACCACCACCTCCAGCATGCTCGCCTGGATACTGGAATGCGCCGGTTTGAACCCCGGCTTTCTGATCGGCGGCGTGCCCCTGAACTTCAATGTCTCTGCCCGCGAGGGCACGGATTATTTCGTGGTGGAAGCCGATGAATACGATACCGCTTTTTTCGACAAGCGCTCCAAGTTCGTTCACTACCGCCCGCAGGTCGCCATCCTGAGCAACCTGGAATACGACCATGCAGACATTTTCCCCGACCTCGGCGCCATCGAGACGCAGTTCCACCACCTGATCCGTACCATCCCGGGTAATGGAACCATCATCAGCAACGGCGCAGATGCGAACCTTGAAAGGGTCATCGGCCGGGGCTGCTGGAGTAACCTGCAGCGATTTTCACTCGATGACAAACATGATTGGCAGGTCGAGATGGTCAAGGCCGATGCCAGTGAGTTACGTTTCAGCTACCGGCAAAAGACGCTCGGTACACTCACATGGGAACATTACGGCCGTCACAATGCCATGAATGCCTGTACCGCCATTGCGGCAGCCGTGGCTGTCGGGGTGCCAGCCGGTACGGCACTTGAGGCCTTGTCATTATTTCGCGGCGTAAAACGCCGCATGGAGACCATTGCCCACGCCAGGGGCATCAATGTTTATGACGACTTCGCCCATCACCCTACCGCCATTCGCCTGACGCTCGAAGGTCTGCGACGCAAAGTCGGTAACGCCCGTATCCTGGTTGCGCTCGAGCCGCGCAGCAACACCATGCGGGCCGGCGTCCATGCACATGAACTGGGGCCTGCTTTAATGGCTGCCGACCACGTTTGGCTCAAGACCGGCGATGGCATTGACTGGGATCCGAAAATCGCTCTGGCTCCGCTGGAGGGACGCTTCAAGATCGTGACCCGGGTCGATGATATGTTGCAGCAGATCAAAAACAGCCTGACCCCCGGCGATCATGTCGTGTTTATGAGCAACGGTGGTTTCGAGGCCGCCCCGCGCAGACTGGCAGAATTTCTTGTGAACCCCTGAAAGCCGACGTGATCAGCACCGATATCCCAATCTTCCCGTTACATACCGTTTTGTTTCCTGACGGTTACCTCAAACTGAGAATATTTGAACAGCGTTATATCGACATGGTCCGAGAATGCAGTCTCAGGTCTTGCGCCTTCGGCGTTTGCCTGATTGGCAATTCGGAAGGTTCCAGCTACCCTGCGAACCACATGAGAGTAGGCACCACGGCTGAAATATGTGATTTTTCCACGCTGGATGACGGCCTGTTGGGTATAACCGCTCAAGGCCGGCAAAAGTTCATCATTCAAAGTACCCGCATGCGTGAAAACGGTCTATTGATGGCGAGGGTGGAAACGCTGGATGAAACCGGCCCCAGAGACTTACCGGAAGAGTACTCCGTACTGGCCATGATTACCGGGCGCTTCATGGAGCAGGTCAGTCATAGCTATCCTTCTTTCCAGCCACAGCAGTTGCAGGACGCCCACTGGGTTGGCTACAGGCTGGCCGAATTGCTGCCGTTGGATAACGATGAAAGACAGGTATTACTGCAAATCAGCGACCCGTTGGAGCGTTTGCAGGTATTGCTGGAGGTTCTGCCGCGATTTCAGGAGCCAACTGAAACCTGAGGATCCCTGATCAACAGGAGGCGTTCGCTGGCCCTCTTGGTTTGCAGGGCTTCCGCCTCCTTTTCCAGCTGGTCCAGGCTGCCTTCGAGGGCAGGCATCGCGCGCCAGTAACTGAAGACCTTCATTCTCTGCACCAGCACCTCGGAGTCGATCTGTCCTACGTAAACCGTTTGGCCACCGGGTTTCAGCCTGACCCCGGAATCCCAGATGCGAATGGTTTCCTGGGTAAACGGATCACCGCCCAGCCGGTGCAATAAAAGAACGTCGGCATGACCCCGGTAGTCCCGTTTCAGTGGTTGAAGGGTTGACTCATCGGCTGCGGGATTCATCGACAGGAGCACCCACCGCCAGTTGGCCGATTCCGCTTCCTGCCACCCGTGAGGTGCAAGCACATGTGCAAGCCTGGCCGGGTCTCCCGCAAATTGAAAATTCAATTCACGTGCGGCAACGGATGACGAATAGCTGCGTTCCCGCGGCAACGTTTGCCATTCACTTTCCCACCAGCCTCGCGCGGTCATTTCAACTTGCGGCACGGGGAGCCTCAAGGCCGCAATATCCTTCTCGAGGTTTTGATCAACCTGCCAGGCAAATGTCACGGCCAGCATTCCGAAAAAAATCAGGCTCGCCGCCATGCCGTTAAATGAACGCAACGCACGTTGCCTGTAGGCAATACCGACCACGAATGTCCAGGCCATACCCAACGCCACACCCATTAACGCGCCACTGAGCCAGTCCAGACCGAGATATAACCTGGCCAGAACCAGCAGGGACAAAAGCAGGCCGACAATGACGTAAGGCCACTTGCGCTTGCGCCGCTTGATCTCCCTGGCGACCATTACGGCGAAATAACCCAACACGACGGTTACCAGTGTCAGCGCCTCGCTGGGATCGTGCAGGTCTTCGATCCCCGTCTCGCTAAACAGGGGCGTCGCACGCAGCGACCAGCCGAGCAACAACTGCAGGATCACCCCGCCGCCCATCGCAACCAGCCAGTGTAATGCGGCCTTCTGCCGTCCGGCACCGATCAACCACAGCAATACCGCCATGGAGGTCGGGATGAGCACCCATAGCCGGGATAACTGTGTCAGTGCAACCATGAACGGATCGGCGATGTGATTCCGCAAGGTCAGAGCGTATTCCTGCACTGACTGATCAATGGATTGTGGTGACGCCGAAAACGGTGACAGGAATAGCAATATCACGATGGACCAGAAAATCAGCACCAGCAGCAGACCCATCATGGTGATGGATAACACCTCGGGCTGGGTTGAGTCCAGCAACGGCCCGGCAATACGACGGAAGACCGGATGGCGGCGCAGCCAACGGATCACATGCCGCATCCAGCGTGCCGAACGACTGGCTGCAAACTCATAGGCTGTCCAGATAATCCACCAGGTAAACCACAAAACCACCGCGCCGATGATCAAGACCAATGACAATCGCCCCGCGTATTCGGAGGCGACCTCGAGTGAAGCGCCAAATAGCATTCCGGGGATCAGGTAACTGGGCGTCCAGGCGATACAGGCGGGAATATCAACCAGTAAAAATCGGCGCGGCGCCAAACCCAGCATACCTGCAGTGACGGGAATCACCGGACGCAACGGACCGATAAACCTGCCTATCACAACGCTCTTTGGGCCATGCACGCTAAAATAATCACGGCCCCGTTCGAGCATTCGCGGAAATTTGGAAAACGGCCAGGTCTGCGCCAGGTGACCCCGGTAACGCCGGCCGATACCATAACTGACAAGGTCACCGGCGAATGCACCGAGAGAGCCCAACAGCCAGATTGGTAACATATCCAGGGCCCCGAGACTGATCAGGGCGCCCAGGCCAAAGAGGATGATAATGCCCGGAATGAGGATGCCGACAAACGCCAGCGACTCGACAAAAGACATCACGAATATCCAAAAACCAGCCCAGCCCGGGTTGGCAGACATCCAGTTAAGCAGGTCCTGTGTCCAGTGAGTTTCCAATTGGCTTCAGCTCGCCCTTCTTTGCGCACGATTCATAGCTATAATACGGGACTGAACGGCTAAATGCCTGATGCAGGGCCTGTAAATGCAAACACTCAAAAATAAAACAATTTTTATCACCGGGGGTTCCCGCGGAATCGGCAAAGCCATTGCTTTGCGCGCAGCACGTGACGGCGCCAATATTATCATTGCCGCCAAGTCCGACAAACCCCTGGCCAAGCTTCCAGGAACAATTTTCTCGGTGGCTGAGGAAATCGAGAAGGCGGGTGGACACGCGCTGCCGATCAAGCTCGATGTTCGCGATGATGAGGCTGTCCTCGAGGCGGTGAACCAGGCCGCCGGGCATTTCAAGGGCCTGGACATCCTGATCAACAACGCCAGCGCCATCAAGCTGGAAAACACGCTGAATATATCCATGCGTAGTTTTGACCTGATGCACTCGGTTAACGTGCGCGGTACGTTCAACACTTCCAAGGCCTGTTTACCTTACCTGCTTAAATCGGATAATCCGCACATACTCAACCTTTCACCACCATTGAACCTCGACCCGGTGTGGTTCAAGGATCACCTGGCCTATACCATTTCCAAATATGGCATGAGCATGTGCGTGCTTGGCATGGCCGCAGAATTCCGCAGCCGGGGTGTTGCTGTTAACGCCCTGTGGCCACGCACGGTCATCCACACCGCGGCCATCAACATGCTCGGTGACGTCGTCAAGCCGGAAAATTGCCGCCGGCCCGAGATCATGGCGGATGCGGCACACGCGATTCTTTGCCGCGACAGTAAAACCACGACGGGCAACTTTTTTATTGATGAGGACATATTGCGCGCCAGCGGTGTCAGGGACTTTGACCGCTATGCTGTCACTGCCGGCCGGCCGCTAATGAAAGACCTCTTTCTGTATTGAATAGCCCCGCTGACCAGGGTCGTCGTTATGTCGCTTCGCTGACCGGTTTGCGCGGCATCGCCGCCCTGTTCGTGTTCGTATTTCATTACGGCTATTTCAACCCGGGAATCCGCCTCGACCTGTCCGTTCCGGTTATCGGCAACATGCTGCAGTTTCCCCTGGGTTTCGGCTTTTCGGGCGTAGACGTCTTTTTCGTGTTGAGCGGGTTTCTGCTGTCACTGCCCTTTGCGCGCGCCACCCTGACCCATTCGGCACACCAGCCACTCGCCCATTATTACAAGCGACGCCTGTTGCGGGTGTTCCCGGCCTACTATGCGCAACTGGCCATCATCCTGATATTCGGCGCCTGGTTTATCACCTGGCAACCCCTCGGTGCGGGCGCTTTGCTTGCGCACCTTTTCATGTTCTTCAACGTTGGCCGGGAACCTGTCCAGCCGATGGTGGGGGTCTGGTGGACCTTGCCGGTTGAGTTATCTTTTTACCTGTTGTTGCCGTTCATCGCCTCTTTCATGCGACCGGCCCGGTGGATGGTATTTCTCGTGGCGGGCATTCTATTGAGCATGACTTACCGTCTCTGGTCCGCAGATCACTTCGCTGCGGCACCCGATGGCGCCGTCTTTGTTGCAGCATCTCACTTACCCGGTTCGCTGCCGGAATTTTTGTTGGGCGCATCGGCAGCCCTGCTGGTCCAATGGCTTGATGTGCGTGCCGTCAAACGACTGCCAGCCTGGTTGCTGGATGGCCTGTTCCTGGCAGGAACCACCCTTGCCGCGCTTTGGTTCT
>DATCZY010000267.1:0-16054 GCA_036525655.1 Lysobacterales bacterium
ATCTCGATCAGCGTCAGTCATTGATCGACCGGATCTCCGCCGGTTTGCGTGCTGGTGGCGTGTTGATCCTCTCTGAAAAAATACGATTTGATGATGAGCGGGAACAGGCCGACCAAACTGCGTGGCACCATGAGTTCAAGCGCGCGCAGGGCTACTCTGAACTTGAGATTGCGCAAAAACGTAACGCCCTCGAAGACGTGTTAAGACCGGAAACAGAGCGTTCGCACTTCAGACGATTTGAATCAGCCGGTTTAACCCGGCACCATCGCTGGTTTCAGTGCTTCAGTTTTGCCAGCTATATCGCGTTCAAGTGAAAAATCCCTACCTGCAACTCACTGCTGCGGGTTGGCCGGATTTGGCCGAACTCGGTTGGCATGCCTTAAAAAACTCATCCCACGGTGATCTCCCCGGGTGGCTGGATCTCATAGGCATGCTGGACCCTGGTGATGGCTATTGCCGGCTGGATCGTGATGCGCCTGTTTTGGGGCGGCCGGTAAGTGACCCGGCGCAGTTGCGTCGGCAATTGCTCGGTTTGCATCCCTGGCGCAAAGGCCCGCTGGAGTTGGGCGGTGTAAGGATAGATACTGAGTGGCGCTCCGATTGGAAGTGGGAAAGGCTCAAGCCACACCTCGATCTTGAAGGGCAACGAATCCTCGACATCGGTTGCGGCAACGGCTATTTCGGTTTGCGCATGCTGGCCGCCGGTGCACAGATGGTGGTGGGAGTTGATCCGACGCTGATTTTTGTCATGCAATGGCTTGCCATGCAGAAACTCGCGCCTGGTTTGAATAACTTTGTGCTGCCACTGGGTATAGAAGCCCTGCCGCTGGACACCCACGGTTTTGACAGCGTGTTTTCGATGGGTGTTTTATACCACCGGCGCAACCCGATCGAACACCTCCAACAGCTCAAACAACTGACCCGGCCCAGGGGTCAGATAGTGCTCGAAACACTGGTTCTCGAAGCGCGGGCTCATGAAGTTCTGAAACCGGCGGACCGCTACGCACGGATGCGAAACGTGCATGCCATTCCGGGCCTGGCGGTATTGCATGAATGGCTGGACGAGGCCGGGCTCACCGATGTACGGGTGCTCGATGTGAGCAAAACCACCACCGGTGAACAACGCAGCACCGACTGGATGACATTCGAATCGCTCCCTGAATGCCTGGATGAAAAAGACCCTTCTGTTACAGTTGAGGGATATCCGGCGCCCGTCAGGGCCGCGTTGTTGATAAAGTTGGCCGGGTGATCTGTAACCAACACACACCAGACAGGAGAGCACTATCATGACTTTTTCGACAGCCGATATTTGCGATGATTTTTCTGATCACCTGCAGATTCTGGAACCCGTGTTTACCGAGTTTGGCGGCAAGGAAAAATTCAGCGGTGAAGTTGTCACCATTAAATGCTTCGAGGATAACTCCCTGGTAAAAAGCACGCTCGCGACCAGTGGTCATGGCAAGGTTTTGGTCGTGGATGGCGGGGGTTCCCTGAGGTGCGCGTTACTGGGCGACGTACTGGGCGCCATGGCGGTTCAAAATGGCTGGCAGGGTTTGATAATCAACGGCTGCGTACGTGATGTCGAGATTCTCAAGAGCCTGGATCTCGGTGTGCGGGCGCTCAATTGCTATCCACTCAAATCTGAGAAGCGCAATGAAGGTCGACTCAACCAGGTGGTCTGGTTTGCGAGTGTCAGTTTTGAGCCGGGTCAATACGTATATGCCGATGCCAATGGCGTAGTCGTTTCCAGGGAAAAGCTTCAATTACCAGGGGGCGCTTAAAAAGCTGTCCGAAAAGCTGTTTAGTTTGATCTTGGCCGGCTCAAGATCGGCCAGTACACCCAGGTAAAAATCGCAAAAGCCAGCATCCATCCACCAGCAGCGATATCGATCATGCGCATATAGCCGCTACCACTCAGTGTGCCTAGCACCCGCACGACGACAGCCAGCATCAATATCCAGTAGGCCAGAACTGTCAGGCGGGCCGCCTGTAATGGTCTTCCGGTATGGCCCAGCGCGACCCGCGTGCTCACCGCAAGGACCATGCTGCTTATGGCGCCCATGGTCAGCGCATGCAGGGCGGCGGTCGGCGTAAATAACCAGCCGAAAACGGCACATCCCAATAGGGCGTAGCCGATGGGTAACCACAGGTATGCCACGTGTAAAACAAACAACAGGGGGTTGGACGTCGTCGCAAAACCTTTCCAGCGGCTCAATCTGAACGCATGAACGAGGGCTGCGGCAAAGGCCAGAAACCCGGTCAATGGATGTGTGGGCACGAAGCTGGCGGCCAGGCCAACCAGCAAGGTCAGGACCAGGGTGGCCTGGTTGACCCGGTCGTTGTCAAGCGGCAGGCTGGCCTGGCCTTGTTGGCGTAACCAGTTGCCGGTGAAACTCGGCACGATGCGCCCGGCAATGATCGTAACCAGCAGCAAAAGGGTGTGAATTAGCAGGTACACGGCCAGCCGTTCGCCACCGGGCAGCCATTGGCTGGCGCCGAAATGGTAGAGCGCATCAAGACCCGCCATGACGAAGATAATGACCACAAGCGGGTAATTGCGCCGATTGCGTCCGCCGATGATTTCCCGGCTGAGCAACAGGGCCAGAAAAACCGGGAACAGCATGTCGAGGAAAAACACCAACGCGGCAGGCAGCCAGCCGGAAACCAGCATTGCCAACCTGCCCGTCAACCAAAAAAACACGAGCAAGGCCAGTGGCGCCCCGTTAATGGCGGGCCGTCCGGTCCAGTTGGCCACCGCGGTCAGGCTGAACCCCGCAACTGCGGCCATTGCAAAGCCGACCAGCATCTCGTGGCTGTGCCAAAGTGAAGTTGCGCCCTGCAGGCCCAGGCCATTGAGGCTTAACACCCACAAGAAGATGATCAGCATCGCAAATATCCCGTTCATTAAAAAGAAGGGTCGAAATGCGTAGCTGAAAAAAACCGGTGTCTTTGAGCTCATTGCGGACAGCGTAACGGTAAGCGCCGGCCAATGCCATGTCTCAGATCAAACATTAACCCCCTTGATCAGCTCGCAGACCGGTGAGGCCCAATGATAATTTTGGCATTTGCAATCCAAGCAACTATGCTTAATGACAATAGCGGCCAAAAAGAAGCCAAACCTTGTCATTTACTAACGAACACCAGGCCCCTTCCAACAGTTTGCATCGCCCTGCCGTGCTTGACGTAGCAAGCTGTTTTAGCCGGTGATGATGCAGTTAAACGTTCCACAGCCGCTGTGCTATGACCCGTTTCGGGGTTGCCAATGACCACCCTGCATATCGTTTTTATCATTTACCTCGCCATCCTTGCCGGTCTTGCGTTCTGGAGTCGCGGTGAAACCCATACGGTGAGCGGCTATTTCATTGCAGGAAAAAACCTCCCGCCCTGGGTGGTGGCATTCAGCACCAACGCGACGGGCGAAAGCGGCTGGCTGTTGCTTGGACTCACCGGTATGGGCTATGCAGCTGGCGCGCAGGCCTTCTGGGTCGTTGCCGGAGAGGTCGTCGGCATCGCCCTCGCCTGGCTGCTGCTGTCAAGACGACTGAAACGCCTGTCCGATGAGACCGATTCAATCACCTTGCCGGACGTGCTGGTCGCGAGGTTCAACGACCGGGCCCAGGTCATTCGGAAACTTAGCGTCCTCATTATTCTGGTTATGGTGGGCGCGTATGTCGCGGCGCAGATGGTCGCAACGGGTAAAGCATTTGCGGGATTCACCGATCTCAGTTACTCAACCGGCGTCCTGGTGGGCGCCACTGTCATCATCCTCTATACGCTGGTAGGTGGTTACAAGGCTGTGGCCTGGACGGACCTGGTGCAGGGCATATTGATGTTGCTGGGTCTGATCATCGTCCCCCTGGTTGCAATAGATGCGGCCGGTGGCTGGACTGCCGTGACCTTGAACCTCCGTGCCCAGGATGCGGGCCTGCTGTCGCCCTGGGGCCCTACGGGCAAGAGCACGGCGGCCCTGGTCGGGGTGTTAAGCTTTCTGGCCGTCGGCCTGCCGTTTATGGGCGTGCCGCAGTTGATGGTGCGCTTCATGTCCGCGCGGTCGGAAAAAAGCCTGGTGCCGGCCATGGCCATATCCGTCGTCGTTATCCTGCTATTCGACCTCGGCGCTGTTTTAACCGGGATGGCAGGCCGGGCCCTGTTCCCCGACCTTGGCGATCCTGAGACCATCTTGCCGGTGATATCCACCACGCTGCTTCACCCTGTTCTGGGTGGCATCATGATGGTGGTGGTGCTGGCTGCCATCATGTCTACCGTCGACAGTCTGCTAATCCTGGCATCATCCGCGGTTGTCCGTGACTACTTGCAAAAAATCCGTCGCTCATCATTAAACGATCGCACACTGGCGCATCTGGGCAAACTCGTCACCCTGATCATCGGTGTCATTGGGATCGCTTTTGCATTGAACCAGACACCGCTGATCTTCTGGTTTGTACTTTTTGCGTGGTCCGGTCTGGGGGCGGCCTTCGGACCCGTCCTGATTTGTGCTCTTTGGTATCCGCGCACCAACCTCGCCGGCGCGGTTGCCGGCATGCTGGGTGGATTTGTTACCACGGTGGTATGGGTGCTTTGGCTCAAGCCGTACCTTTACGATTTGCTGGAAGTTATTCCCGGTTTTATTGTCGGGCTGCTTTTAACCATTATCGTCAGCAATATGAGCCGCACTGATCGGCGCGCTAATGACAAATACCAGGAAGAATCATCATGAAAAGACGCAATTTCATTTCCCAGTCCGGCCTGCTTGGCGCGGTGGCGGCGGTGGCGCCGGTAACAAGTCTTAATGCACAAACGCGTGGTGGCCCGGTCCACGCCGGCCTGATTATCAACAATGCCCGTATCTACACCATGGATGAAAACCTGCCGATGGCGGAAGCCGTGGCAATCATGGGTGACCGGATTCTCGCGGTTGGCTCCAATGCTGAACTAAGTGCGCTGCGAGGGCCGTTGACCAGGGTCATTGATGCGACCGGCAGCACCGTTACACCGGGTTTTATCGATGCCCACAGCCACCCCGATGGTTCCAACGAGGTCACCGGCGCCGACGTCAACCTGCGCAGTATCCGCGAGATTAAGGCGGTCATGCATGCCGAAGCGGGCAGAACGCCACCGGGCCAATGGGTCATCGGCAACAAGTATGACGACACCAAGCTAAGTGAAGAGCGCCCGGTCAACCGCCATGACCTCGACGAGGCCGTTCCCCTGCAACCGGCCATCATCCGTCACCGCGGCGGGCACACCGCGGTGCTCAATACTCGTGGTCTCGAGGTCGCCGGCATCACCCGTGACACAGCCGACCCGGAAGGCGGACACTACGGCCGTGAAAACGGTGAACTGACGGGTTTTGTCGCCGAAAAAGCCCTGGAACTTGTGGACCAGGCCGGTGAATGGCCGGAAATCACCCGGCAGGTAAGGCAACAGGGAGTCGCTTACATGTCGCGCTCCATGGTGGCTGCCGGCCTGACTTCAACGACCGACGCCGCTGGTTCGGTTGAAAGCCTGGTGGCCTATCAGGATGCCCATGCTGCCGGCGAGTTGCTCAACCGCCTGTCTTTCATGCCATATGGTCCGTCACCATTCTATGCACACTTGAAGTCCGCCGGTATCCGCACGGGATTCGGCGATGAGTGGATACGCTTTGGCGCGGTGAAGTACTGGGCCGATGGTTCGGCCTCAGAGCGCACCATGCGCATGAGCACACCCTTCGAAGGCCGACCGGATGACTACGGTATCCTGACCATGAGCCAGGCGGAAATCGATGCCGCGGTGGATGATGCAGTGGCCAATGGCTGGCGAATCGGCATCCACACCAATGGCGATGTGACGATTGATATGGCACTAAAAGCCTATGAAAGAGTGCTCGATGGTTGGCAGGGTCCGAATCCGAGGTTCCGCCTGGAGCATTGTTCGCTGGTTAACCCGGATCTACTTGCCCGAATCAAACAAACCGGAGTAATTCCGGCACCGTTTTACACCTATGCCCACTACCACGGAAATAAATGGGTGGATTATGGTGCGGAGAAGATGCAATGGATGTTTGCACACAAGTCTTTCCTTGATTACGGCATCCCGGTCGCGCCGGCGTCGGATTACACACCAGGTCCATTCGAGCCGTTGATGGCGATTCAGAGCATGGTGACCCGCAAGGATTTCAAGGGCCGCGTATGGGGGCCTAATCAACGCATTACAGTGGGCCAAGCCATGAAGATATGCACCATCAACGGCGCCTATGCCTCGATGGAAGAAACCATCAAGGGCAGCCTCACTCCGGGGAAGCTGGCAGATCTGGTCATCCTGGCCGCAGACCCGCATGACACCGTGGCGGATGAGATCAAGAAAATTCCGGTACTCAGAACCATCGTGGGTGGCAAGACCGTTTTTGAGGCCTGATCAGGTAGCAAAAAACGAATCCGTCTTTAAAGTTCGTCTTCAGCCATCCACTTACGGACTCTGGGCGCCTGGTAGGTAGCGAACTGATCGAGTAAAGCGACCGGTTCGGGCGCGGTCATCAACATCGGGCGGCAAAGTTCTTTGACGAACTGCTGTTCAAAGGAATTTTCAAGAAAACCTATCAAGCCATCGTAGTAGCCTTCAACGTTGAGCAGACCGCAGGGTTTGTGATGAAAACCCAGTTGCGCCCAGGTCAATATCTCAAAGATTTCCTCCAGCGTTCCCCAACCGCCCGGCAGGGCGATAAAGCCGTCGGCAAGCTCGGCCATCATGGCTTTGCGCTCATGCATGGAAGCAACGACATGCAGTTTGGTGAGGTTGTCATGGGCAACTTCTTTTATCGCAAGGCTTTTGGGAATAACGCCGATGGCCTCCCCGCCGGCCGCGAGCACCGCGTTGGCGATCACACCCATGACGCCAACGGCCGCTCCGCCATATACGAGGCCGATTCCACGCTCACACAGGGTTTTGGCGAGACTTTCCGCAGCCCGTGAAAAAGCCGGGTTCTTACCCGGACTGGAACCGCAGTACACGCAGATTTTCTTGATTTTCACAGGTCTTCGGCAGTCACCCTGTGCAAGGGTATTTTATTCATGAGCGAGGACCAGGGAAACAACGGGCCGGGATCGACTTTGCGTCGGATGAGGAGATCGGGCTTGTCTTCCGAGGCTATCATTGCGGTATCCAGATCTTCGTGACCGGCGACTTTTTTCAAGCCGGCAAGTTGCATGTGCAAGTGGTTTACCAGGGCCGTCAAAGCCTCTATCTGTGGTTCGGGATAGGCTTCCGACATCTGCTGGTGGCCGGCATGAAACCAGTCCGGATAACGCCCGGTATTGATCAGTTCTATGCCAATGCTTTGCGGGTTAAAACCCCTGACATGGTGCGCTATGCGCTCGATCGGGACCCATTGTTCAATACGGCCGTCGCGATCGATATAAAAATGCCCGCTGTTACCGGTGCCCGACTCCGGATAAAGCGCTTTCTCGCCCCAAACCCGCGCCATGGCCATATCGGGCAACTCGGTACAGTGAATGACAAGCAGGTCTATTTTGTCAGTGCAACGGCTTTCCAGTCGTTGTGCATAAGGCAGGGGGGTTTGATGGATTTCCAGGCTCACTGGTCGTTGGGGCAAGGGCCCGCACTGTCACCGTGGTCCAGGTGAACGAACGAATCGGCGGTGGAAACCGCCTGGGTATGACCCTTGTGGCAAACAAGCTGCTGACCATAGACGCGATCCGCCACGCTATCGTCCGTGGCGCAAGCGGATAGGATGGTCAGTCCGATCAGAAAAATTATTAAACGCATTGTAAATCCATCTATCCAGGTACGAAGCTTATGACGAACTAGCCCTGCGTGAGTAGAAAACGCAGATCGATAATGGCGGCATTGGCCCGTGAAATGTAATTGGCCATGACCAGGGAGTGATTGGCAAATGCGCCAAACTTGTCACCATTCAAAACCATCGGCGCGTGCAGGTTCTCCTGGGTGGACTCCAGTTCGCGGATGATCTGACGGAAACTGATCAATGCATTTTTCTTACGCAAAACATCGTTAAAATCGACTTCCGCCGCACGTAGAAAATGGATCAGCGCCCAGCTGCTGCCACGGGTCTCGTAAAACACGTCGTCGATTTTAAACCAGGATGTTTTTACACCCACCTCTTGAGGGGATGCGGTCGACTGGGTTGCAGCGGTATCACCGGACAGATCCGTGTTCAGGCGCTCCTGGCCAACGCTGGCCGAAAGCCGCTGGGACAATGAACCGAGCCTCTTTTCAACCAGACCCAACCAGTTAGCGAGGTTATCAGCACGCGCGTAAAACTGGGCGTTCGGTTGGTTGGGGTCAGACAAACGCGTCAGGTAGGATTCGAGAGACGTCATGGCCTTCTCATAGCGGCCTTCGGTGTCGGGGGGAAACCAACGGTCGTTCGAGTAGTTGAACAGCGAATCTGCTTCGATGAGGTCAGGGTCTTCAGTCGACTGTGTTTGCGATCGGCTGAAATCGTTACGCATCACGCGGGCGAGGTCACGAACCTGGGTCAGCACGCCAAACTCCCAGTTGGGCACGTTGTCGAGAAACACCCAGGGCGGCATGATGTCATTGGACATGTATCCGCCGCGCTTGTTGAGCATGACATTGACCACTTCGAGCAATGCCCCGGTGGTGGCGGTGCCGGTTACTTCGGCATGGCCATGTATTTGAGAATGCGTCTTGGCCCGCTCGATAGGGTCGAATAATTCCGGTTCGTCGTTGAACCAGAACATCATTCCAGCACAGATAATAAGCAATGCCATGGGAACAGCAATCAGGATATTTCGTTTCATAATTGAGAAGATAACAGATTTCAGGGTAGAAGCGTGTGCCGAAAGTTACCCGATTGAGACAGACTGAATTTACGTCACTTGTAGGGTCTGAAATCAGGCATCAACAAGCCCGGTCTTAAGGGAACCCCTGAGCGTGGCAACCATGGTTTTGACAGTTTGTGACTGCGTGCCGATGATGGCGGCAGAACCGTGATCGAGGTTCACCAGCAAGGCATGCATCTGGTCAAAATCGACCATTTCACCATCAACGACCTGTGTTTTCGGCATATAAATAATGGTCATCAGGCCCTGATCCGTGCTCACGACCATGTGTGCACCACGCCCATTGGGTGTCGGGCAGAACTTTATGAACCGGATAAGACCGGATAATTGTTGATCGGCCGTAGCGTCCAGCCTGTTCAGTATTCTGGCAACATCCTGTGCCGGCATGTTTACCCCGGCCATACCAACCGCCTTGCTTCCATCATGTGAATAGTGTTCGGCAACATAGCTTTCAACGCTGTCCCATTGATGGGTCTGTTTCCATACAATGCCTGCGGCGCCAACGACGATCAAAAAACTGGCCGCCAGCGCCAACGGTATCCAGTTGCGTTTCCGAACCGGCTCCCCGCTTATGCCTTTTATCTGTTCAAGCAGGTCGGCGGGTACCCGCATATGCAATGCCGATTGTAATTTCGTTTCGAATGCTTCCGCCTCGGCTGCAGCGGCCTCAAACTCTGGTGAGGATTGACGCGCGCGCAAAGTCTCCGGATCCCGGTTCAAGGGGTCGGCGCCCATCAGTTTTTTGAACTCAGAAAAGTTCATGGACATTTCCCTTCACACCACTTTTCTGCAACTGCGCCTTCAGCTTTTCTCGCGCCCTGAACAGTTGCGTCATCACCGCGCTCCTGGTGATGCCGAGCTGTTCGGAAATTTCAGCACAGCTGTGGCCAAATATCGCCTGTAATAATAGGGGATCACGGTATTTAGGCTCCAGCTTCAAAATTCCCTCACGCAGTAAGTCACGTTCTTTCAGTTCGTCCGGTTCCAGTTCTTCGTCATCCGCAATGGAAACCTTGTCGATGTCGGTAAACAGGGGGACCTTGCGCTCAAAGGTACGGGCATATTCGCGCCGTAAAATCGTAATTAACCAGCTTTTGGCCGCGGTCATTTCATTCAGACTATCCAGTGCCCGCCATGCCCGAAGAAAAGTCTCCTGTACAAGATCCTTGGCCAGGGCATCGTTACCGCAAATCCACATGGCGTAGCGGTACAAATCTGCAGAATAAACTTCGGCAAGCTCATTGAAACGATTGGTCCTATCCTTGTCAGTACTCATGACCGGATTTTAAAGAATCTTATTTCAGACTTATGCAATTATTTTTAAACCTTTATTCAGTATTCGGCGCGCCGTATGGGATAATACCGCTTAAGTAAATGGAAACCTAATTGACGCTCGAAGCGTCTATTAAAACCATAAAATAAATTCCGTTGTGACTAATGGCACTTTGAGCATGGCTTCTAAAACCTCAGTCTGTGCCATGCCTCACCGGGGATAAGCCAAAACTTTGTGATTTATTTACCAGGCACGTAACAGCACACACTGGTGGGAGTAAGAAGAATGAGTATGAATTTCGAACAAGCCCGATTCAACATGGTAGAGCAACAGGTCAGACCCTGGGAGGTCCTGGACGAGCGTGTTCTGGAGTTGTTGGAAAAAACCCATCGTGAAGACTTTGTTCCGGTCCGATACAGAAAAATGGCGTTCACCGATATGGCTATCCCGCTGGATCATGGACAGACCATGATGAAACCGGTTGTCGAGGGCCGTTTATTGCAATCGCTGGAGTTGAAACCGGATGAGACGGTGCTGGAGATCGGTACCGGAAGCGGATTTATAACCGCTTGCCTGGCGCAACTGGCCAAACATGTCGTCAGTGTTGACATATACGAACAGTTTACAAACGAAGTCGCGGCCAAGCTGAAGGAAAAAGATATTCACAACGTGGAACTTGAAACCGGTAACGTGATGACGGGCTGGCAGCCCGAGCACGCTCATGACGTATTGGTTGTTACAGGTTCCGTGCCGAGTATTCCGGACCACTTTCGTGGTTGGGTCAATCCGGGTGGCCGCATATTCATTGTTTGTGGTGATGAGCCGGCAATGGAAGCAAAACTTTTAACAAAACTGAATGCCACCGATTGGCGCGAAGAAAGCTTGTTTGAAACAACCCTCGCAAGGCTCATAGACGCTGAAAAGGCGCCGGAATTTGAATTTTAAGATATTTAGGAGTTGGTTATGAAGTTGGGTATCAGCAATCAAAAACTCTTGGTCGCGGCAGTTTGCCTGATCTCGTCACCGGCGTTTGCCGTAGACCTGATCGGTATTCATGACCTGGCGATCAAGAATGATCCGCAACTGCAGGCAGCTGCGTATCGCAAGGATGCCACCGGCGAAAATACCCGTCAGGCGTGGTCAAACCTGTTGCCCAGGCTCAGTGGGTCAGCCGCCCGTAACTGGGGGGACGCAAAAAACAAGGTGGGTCAATTTAATTTACCCAGCGGGGAAACCATACCGGGCTTCAAAACCAAAAATGATATTGATACGGAATCCTACAGCCTGGATTTACGCCAGTCGCTATATGCCCAAAGCAATTACGAGAACCTTGATATAGCCCGCGGGCAGGTCAGCCAGGCGGAGGCGACCTACAACATCGCCTACCAGGATTTCCTGGTGCGTGTCGCCGGTGGATATTTCAGCGTATTGACGGCCCAGGATGGCGTTATTTTTGCCGAGGCCGAAGAAAAGGCGCTGCAAAGACAATTCGAGCAGGCTGAACAGCGTTTTGAAGTCGGTCTGACCGCGGTTACCGACGTGCATGAAGCCCGTGCGAGTTATGACAATGCGCGTGCCCGAGCCATCGTCTCCAGAAACAACCTGGCCGATACCAAGGAAGCACTCTACGAACTGACCAACCAGTATTTCGACGATTATGATCCGCTGCAGGAGGTTTTGCCGTTGGTCAAGCCGTTACCGGAAAGCCCCGATGAGTGGGTCGATATCGCGATGCAGTACAACCCGAACGTGGTCTATGCGCAGATGGCGATTGAAATCGCAGACTCAAATATACGTTTACAACGGTCCGGTCATTACCCGACCCTGGACCTGGTGGGCAGCATCAGCCAATTCACCAACAACAAGTCACCGCTGCGCGACGACGCCGGACAAATCCTGGCTACCACCGATATCGTCAGTGATGACAAACGTATCGGCCTGCAGCTCAGTGTGCCGATATACCAGGGTGGTGTGATTACTTCCCGTACCCGGCAAGCCCGCTATCTGCTCAACGCGGTCAATGCGGACCTCGACCAGCGGCAAAGGGCGGTGGTAAGGGCCACGAAAAATGCCTATCGCGCCGTGATCGCCGGTATTGAACAGGTTGGGGCCTTTGGCCAGGCGATGATTTCAGCCGAAAGCGCGCTCGAGGCAACCCAGGCGGGGTTTGAAGTCGGCACACGCACGATCGTCGATGTATTGATCGCCCAACAACGCTACTTCCAGGCTCAGCGCGACAATTCGCTGGCGCGTCATACCTATATCGTTGATCACTTGCGACTCAAAGCAGCGGCAGGCGTCTTGGCCGTGGAAGACCTGCAAAAGGTGAACAATATTTTGCAGTAAAAGTACCGTGTTACCTAAATAAACAGTTTTGCCATAAAGCCCGCTTCGGCGGGCTTTTTTTTATCTTGGGCGAATACTGGCGTTAAAGCAGCTTTTCAACCGCCTTTAGCGTCAAGTCCAAAGCCCCTTTGTTTGCTTCAACCAGGTGTTTGCCTGCCTGTCCCATGTGGTCGCGCAACTCGCCGTCGGTCAGTATTTTTTCGGCGACTTGTTGAAACTCGTGCGGGTTGCTAACACGTACGGCCGCCTTGCAGTGGACAAGTTGGGCAGCGATCTCCCTGGCGTTATCCATATTAGGGCCGAGCAAAACCGGCTTACCCAACGCGGCCGGTTCCAGTGGGTTGTGGCCGCCCTGGTCACCCATGCTGCCACCGACAAATGCAACATCGGCGCAGGCGTAGTAGCCCATCAGTTCACCGATGGTATCGACGACAAAACACTGTGTTTGAGACGAGCAGATTTCAGCCTGGCTACGCAACTCGGTTTGTAATCCCGCGGCTTTTGCCAGCTGCGTCGCGCGGCCGAAGCGCTCCGGATAGCGCGGCACGAGGATCAGCAAGGCATCGGGCAAGGTCTTGAGCAGCTCTACAAATGCCGGGATAACTACATTTTCATCGGCCTCGTGGGTGCTTCCGGCCACCAGCACCTGCCTTTGCCGGCCCCAGCGCATGCGCAAGGCTTCCGCCTTTTCTTCAAGACTTGCGGGGGTGCTCAGATCAAACTTGAGATTGCCCGTCATAGCAACACGCTGGACATTTGCACCGCAACTGACCAGGCGTTCTGCATCGGTGCTGCTTTGCGCTCCAACCCAGTCAACCGTTTGCAGAACCTGTTTTACAAACCCGGGCAGTCGGCCAAAGCGGCTGACCGAGCGTTGCGAAAGTCGCGCATTTGCCATCAGTAACGGTATGTTCAAACGCTGTGACTGCAGATACAGGTTCGGCCAGATTTCAGTTTCTATCACGATGATGAGTCGTGGTTGCAGGCGTTGCAGAAATCGCCTCACCGCACCCGGCAGGTCGATGGGTATATAGCTGTGCAAAACCCTATCACCCAGTTCGCGCGCAACCCGCTCTGAGCCCGTTGGCGTGAACGTGGTCACCGTCAGTGGAATTTCCGGATGGGCTTTAAGAAGCGCTCTGATCAGGGGGCTGGCAGCGTTGAATTCACCCACGGACGCGGCGTGCACCAGTATGCCCTGCTGCTGATCCCGAACCCGTATGAAACCGAATCGTTCACGCCAGCGGCCCAGGTACGCAGGGTCGCGAAGCCCCCGTATAGCAAAATACAAAAAAACGAAAGGGCTGATGAGTACGATGAGAAGAGAATAAAAAAGCCGCATTGCTCAACCAGGATTATTCTCGATGCAGGCTGCCCAAAGCCCGAAAAGCATCCAGATCAACGATGACATATAGGTGCCGTACAAGGCGAAATGGGAGTTGAGCGGGAACAGCACCAACGCAAGTGCAAAGGCGAAAGGAAAGGCTTCATTACGGCGCGCGGGTGTCATTTTTCGCCAGAAACGCAACACCAGCATAAAACCCGCAACCAGTCCGAGCAAGCCGATACTGCCGGTATCCGACATGACTTCCAGCACCAGGTTGTGCGCGTGCGTCGCACCGGATTTACCTCCCGAGCTGAGGATGTGGGGGTCGTCTTCCTCTGCATACGCCATGTAGGCTTTTGGAAAAGCCCTCACACCAACGCCGTTGACCGGGTGCGCTTCGAACATGACCAGGCTGGTTTTGAAAATGGGCACCCTCAGGTTGCTGGCAACGCTGATCGCCTCCTCGGAACCCTGCGTTATGGCCAACGACTGTTCAAGCCTCACCTGGAATAAGGGCGAAACCAGGTAACTGCCGATGATGACCGTAATCACAAACACCGGGATCGACAACGAAGCCTTTCTCAGGTCGCGGTTTTCGCGTCTGGCCATGAGCCACATGTAGACCAACAGCACCAGCCCCATGATCAACCATCCGGCACGCATACCGGCGATCAAAACAGCCCCCAGCGTCAGGCTGAAAGCGCCCACCCAGGCCCACGCCGGCCAGTGTCTGCGGGAATGTTCGAGCAGCAGCGGGGAAAGCATTGCCAGGGTCGGGCCGTAAAACTGGTATTTTTGCACGAACATGGCATTCAAACGGTCGGGGTTCATTGCAATACCGAATAAATCAGCGCCAAAAATCAATTGTACAAAACCATCCGCAGCCCAAAAAACGAGCAGGAAGGAAGTCCAGCGAATCACGCGCCAGCGGGCTGAATCCGCCCTTAGCAAAACGGCCATACTGAGTACTGCAGCAAGATATCGCAATGCAGCGATCGAGCTGGTCCAACTCTTTTCCGGCAGGTAGGAATCGAAGCTCGACATCACCATGGGCAACCAGAAACACAGGAAAACAGGTACGACAACGATGGCAACCCGGCGTATGCGTTGGCGGTGTTCGGCTGAACGGGCCAAAAACGGTAGGTACAGGGCAAACACCGACAATGGAATTTCCGCCAGGCGGCTAAAAGGCAGTAATGCGAAAAAAGACACAGCCAGCCACGAGGGCCAGTCATCCTGCATACGCTTGAGCAGTAGTTTCATCAGTCCTCCTTCCCCAAAGCAGCGCGGTACAGTTCCATGGTCTGATCCATGGAGGTCCGTAGAGAAAATGCATCGCTGTTTTCGACCGTGGGCATGCTCTGCAGGAATTCACGTGTTTTCTGAATCAGGGCCGGCAGGTTGTCCGGCTCAACCGCACCTGCCGGAAACATCTCCCTCAGTATTTCCCTGACACCGCCATGATCCCAGGCGATGACCGGTACACCCAGGGAAAGCGCCTCGGGGATGGTGCGCCCAAACGCCTCCGGCGGGTCACTACAGAGGTTGAATACCAGGCTTGAAGCGGTCATCCAGTCGCGCATGTCGGTTCTGACCCCGCAAAAGGTCAGCTTGCCGCCTACCCGGTGACGTTCGGCAAGGCCTTCGAGTTCATTGATATAACGCGAGCCGGGTTTTGCCCGACCGAGGATAACGGCATGAATGTCGTGAAATTCCGATTGAAGAACGGCCAGTAATTCGATAAAGGTCGCGTGACCCTTGTAGCGTGACAAACGGCCCGGCAAGAGCAGGATTCGCTTGTCTTTGAGCTCTGGAAATTCCGTGTACAAACTTTGAAACCATTCGGCGTCCGCACGATATCCATAGGGGAAGTCTTCACGGCTCGTGCCCCCGTATATCGTATGTAATTTCTGGGTGTCGGTAGGCAGGTAGTTTTTCAAAGTGTAACTGCGGATATGGTCTGAGACGGCAATCACCTGATCACCGCGGGCCATGATGGCGCTGTAACTGCTGACCGAATATTGTCCATGCATGGAGGTAATGAAAACCGGTCGTTTGTCCGCCGGCAACTTGCGTAAGGCAAGATGGCAAATCCAGGCTGGCAAGCGCGAGTGCACGTGAACGATGTCCGGCTGGTTTTCCAGTAACCAGGATCGCAACTGCCGAATGTAACGCAGGGTACCCAGGCGTTTACGCCCGATCGGCCAATCCATCCATCCGGCTCCTGCTGCCTTGACCCGATCGGCCAGGGGACCGTTTGCGGCGATAACAGTAACCCGGTGA
>DATCZY010000268.1:0-8626 GCA_036525655.1 Lysobacterales bacterium
CGGAGAATGGCAAGGTCATCATCATCGAGATGAACCCGCGCGTGTCGCGGTCATCGGCGCTGGCATCCAAGGCCACCGGCTTCCCGATCGCCAAGGTTGCGGCGAAGCTCGCCGTCGGTTTTACACTCGATGAGTTGCGCAACGAAATCACCGGTGGCGCGACCCCGGCCTCATTTGAGCCCGCTATCGACTACGTGGTGACCAAGATCCCGCGTTTCGCCTTTGAAAAGTTCCCGGCCGCCGATGACCGCCTGACCACGCAGATGAAATCAGTGGGCGAGGCCATGGCGATCGGCCGCACCTTCCAGGAGTCCCTGCAAAAGGCCCTGCGCAGCCTGGAGACCGGCCGTGACGGGTTTAACCCGGTTGTGCAGGCTGAAGATCCCGATGACCGCGCCGCCGAATTGAAACGTGAACTTCGCGAAGCCGGCGCCGAGCGTCTGTTTTATGTCGCCGACGCTTTCCGGGAAGGCTGGAGTGCGGAAAAAATTCACTCGCTGACCAGGATAGATCCTTGGTTCCTGGCGCAAATCGAAGACCTGATCAGCACCGAGGCGGTGGTCGCCCAACAGGGTTTCACGGCGCTCGACAAGCAGCGCATGTTCGCTCTCAAGCAGAAAGGGTTTTCCGATTCCAGGCTGGCGGCGCTGGTGGGTGTTACTGAAAAAGAATTGCGTGAGCAGCGCCACGAGTTGGAAGTGCGCCCGGTTTACAAGCGCGTCGATACCTGCGCGGCCGAATTTGCCACCACCACGGCCTACCTGTATTCCACCTACGAGGAAGAGTGCGAGTCCTGGCCCACGGATAACACCAAGATCATGGTTCTGGGCGGCGGCCCCAACCGCATCGGACAGGGCATCGAATTCGACTACTGCTGCGTGCACGCCGCACTCGCCTTGCGTGACGATGGCTATGAAACCATCATGGTCAACTGCAACCCGGAAACGGTTTCGACCGACTACGATACCTCCGACCGTCTTTATTTTGAGCCGCTGACGCTCGAAGACGTGCTGGAAATTGTCCATCGCGAAAACCCGAAGGGTGTCATCGTTCAATATGGCGGCCAGACACCACTTAACCTCGCGCGACCGCTGGCGGCAGCGGGTGTGCCGATCATCGGTACTTCACCCGATTCGATCGACCTTGCCGAAGACCGTGAGCGTTTTCAGCAGATGCTTAAAAAACTGGGTTTAAGACAACCGCCCAACCGCACCGCGACCAGCGTTGAGCAGGCTGTCGAACTGGCCAAGGAGATCGGATATCCGCTCGTCGTCAGGCCATCCTACGTACTCGGTGGCCGCGCCATGGACGTGGTCCATGGAGAAAAGGAACTGCGGCGCTACATGCGCGACGCGGTCAAGGTTTCCAATGATTCACCGGTCCTGCTGGACCGCTTCCTGGACCACGCCATCGAAGTGGACATCGATGCCATCTGCGATGGCACGGATGTTCTCATCGGCGGCATCATGGAGCACATCGAGCAGGCCGGGGTGCACTCGGGTGATTCCGCGTGTTCCATCCCGCCACACAGCCTGACGCCTGAAATCCAGGATGAGATGCGCCGGCAAATGAAAATGATGGGCCTCGAACTGGGCGTGGTGGGTCTGATGAATGCCCAGTTTGCCTTGCGCCGTGACGAGATCTTTATCCTCGAGGTCAACCCGCGCGCCTCACGCACCGTACCCTTTGTATCCAAGGCCACAGGTCGACCGCTGGCATCTATCGCAGCGCTTTGTATGGCAGGTAAAACGCTTAAAGAACAGGGTATTACAGAAGAAATAATACCTGAATTCTATTCTGTGAAAGAGGCTATATTGCCCTTCCTGAAATTCCCCGGTGTCGATCCGATACTGGGGCCGGAAATGCGTTCGACCGGTGAGGTCATGGGCGTTGGGCGGAGTTTTGGCGAGGCCTGCGCGCGCGCCATGAAAGCCGCCAAGTACGGTATTCCAAGACCCGGACAGGCTTTTCTCAGCGTCAGGGATGCCGACAAGGAACCGTTGCTGCCGATCGCCGAGGAACTCGTCGAACGGGGTTATTCGCTGATAGCGACCCGCGGTACATCAAAATATTTGCGTGAGCATGGCTTTTTATGTGAACCTATAAACAAGGTGGATGAAGGGCGCCCGCACATTGTCGATGCCATCAAAAATGGCGAAATCGAATTTATTGTCAATACGACCGAAGGCAGCCAGGCGATTGCGGATTCTTTCTCCATCCGCCGGGAAGCACTGCAATACAAGGTAAGTTATACGACGACCATTGCACGAGGTTGGGCCACCTTGCAGGCCATCGACCACGAATTTAATCCGGAGGTGCGCACTCTTCAGGAGTTGCACAATGCCCACAAGGGCCCGAAATAGACCTCCGACGGGAAAGTTATATGAAAAGAACACCATTAACTCTAAAGGGTGCCGAACGTTTGCGTGCCGAGGCCGCACACCTGAAAAAGGTGGTACGGCCACAGATTAGTGCTGCGATTGCCGAGGCGAGGGCGCATGGCGATTTGAAAGAAAACGCTGAATACCATGCCGCCAGGGAACAGCAGAGCTTCACCGAGGGCCGTATCCGCCTGCTGGATTCCGAGCTCTCCCACGCGCAGGTCATCGATATCACCAAGCTGAACCCCGGTGGCAAAGTTGTCTTCGGGGCGACAGTGACCCTGTATGACGGTGAGAAAGACAGCGAGATCACCTACCAGATCGTGGGTGACCTGGAGTCGGATATAAAAGAATCCCGCATCGCGATTACCTCACCGATTGCCAGGGCTATGATTGGCAAAGAGGAGGGCGATGAAATTGTCGTCAACGCGCCCGGTGGTGACCTGGTTTACGAAATTGTAAACGTAGAATATGTTTAGCCCGTTTCCCTCAACGCCCCTCTGCCACCGCCTTGAGCCGTCTCGCGACGAGCGGCGGTCGGAACCGCGGGTCAAGGATGCCACCGTTGTTTGCCAGCCGTAAGGTAAGGCAGCGGCAAACCGGATCCGTACCAGACACACTGCCCGAGTCGCTGCATCCGGTCATCCGCCGCATTCTGCTGGCCCGCGATGTTACCGATGAAAAATCCCTCGATCTGAAGCTGGGCCGCTTACAGCCGCCCGCAGCGCTTTCCGGTATTCAAGAGGCGGCGGACATACTCGCGGATGCGGTGGTCGCGGGCCAAAGCATACTCATCGTGGGTGATTTTGATGCCGACGGTGCGACCGGTACGGCACTGGCGGTGCGCGCCCTGCACCTGATGGCTGCGGATCGTGTCGACTTCAGGGTCCCCAACCGGTTTGAATTCGGTTACGGCCTGAGCGTCGGCCTGGTGGAAACGCTGGCAAGCCAGCCACCGGATGTATTGGTCACCGTGGACTCGGGGATCAGCTCGATCGAGGGTGTCAGGCGCGCCCGTGAACTGGGTTGCAGGGTAATCGTTACCGACCACCACCTGCCCGGTGAACAGTTGCCCGAAGCCGAAGCCATCGTTAACCCGAATTGCCCCGGCGATCGTTTTGCGAGCAAGAATCTCGCCGGCGTCGGCGTGGTGTTTTACCTGATGACCGTGGTCAGGAGCGCGTTGCGTGAGCGCAACTGGTTCACGCTGCCGCGCAAAGAGCCGAACCTGGCGCGTCTGCTGGACCTGGTCGCACTCGGCACGGTGGCCGATCTGGTTGCGCTGGATGATAACAACCGTATCCTGGTAAGCCAGGGTATGGAGCGTATCCGCCAGGGTTACTGCAGCCCCGGTTTGTTGGCGCTGTTGCGCGTGGGTAACCGCGACTATCGCCATCTCGTGGCTTCAGACCTGGCCTTTGCAGTCGCGCCGAGGCTCAATGCCGCAGGCCGAATGGAGGACATGGGTATCGGCATCCGCTGCCTGCTGACCGACGACCGCGATGAAGCCATGGCGCTCGCCACCGAACTCGACCTGCTGAACCACGACCGGCGCCACCGCCAGGAAAAAATGCAGCAGCAGGCGCTCGATCAGCTCAAGACACTGCTCAACAGTCTCGAGGATGAAGGCCTGCCCGCCGGTCTGTGCCTGTATGACGAAGCGTGGCACCAGGGCATCGTGGGTCTGGTTGCCTCGAAGATAAAAGATGCCGTGCACCGCCCGGTTCTGGCCTTTGCGCCGGAAGGAGAGGGCTCCGATATGCTCAAGGGCTCGGCCCGTTCGGTGAGTGGTTTGCATATTCGCGACATACTCGCGCGTGTTGATGCCCTGCATCCGAAATTGATCTCGGCCTTTGGCGGCCACGCGATGGCGGCCGGCATGACACTGGCCGCAGACCGGCTCGAGCCCTTCAAACAGGCATTCATCGAGTCGATCGAATTTTTCCTGCGCGGCAGGACGCTGGACAATGAAATACATACCGACGGCGAATTGTCAGCCACCGACATCGATCTGCCCTTCGCCGAGCTCTTACGCAGCCTGGGTCCGTGGGGCCAGCATTTTCCCGAGCCCCTGTTCGAAGGGCGCTTCGTCGTCGAGGACAGCAGGGTCGTGGGTGGCAGTCATCTCAAGATGCAACTCAGACCGGTGGACGGCCGTGCGCGTATAGATGCGATCGCCTTCGGCTGTTTGCCCGAAGATCTGCCGGCCTCCGATACGCTCAGGCTGGTTTACAAACTGGATATCAACCATTTCCGCGGCCACAAGACCTGCCAGCTGATGGTTGAGCAGATCCTGGCGGAGACCGACTGAAAATTACGCAGGCCCGCCGGTCTGCCTTGGTGTAAAATGCATCGCTCAAAAATGAAGGTTATAGCGTGGAAACCAATCAGATAAACAATCAGCTCCTCGACCTCACGGAGCGCTCCGAAGCGCTCAGGGGGTATCTTTGACTACGCGGGTAATAAAGACCGCCTCGAAGAAGTAATCCGCGAACTGGAAGACCCGGAAGTCTGGAAGAATCCGGCGAAAGCCCAGGCTCTGGGCCGTGAACGTGCGCAATTGCAGAGCATCGTCGGCACCCTGGATCGTGTTGCGTTATCCCTGCAGGAAAACGCCGAAATGCTGGAAATGGCCATCGAAGAGCAGGATGAGGAAACCCTCGAGTCGGTGGTTGCAGAACTCGACAGCATCGAAACAGAGGTTCACCGGCTGGAATTCCAGCGTATGTTCAGGGGCGAGGTAGACGCCAACTCCTGTTATCTCGACATCCAGGCGGGCTCGGGTGGCACCGAGGCACAGGACTGGGCGGAAATGCTGTTGCGCATGTATCTGCGTTGGGTTGAGCGACGCGGCTGGAAAGGCGAGTTGATCGAAGTATCGGCTGGCGATGTCGCCGGTATCAAGAGTGCGACGATTCACATCGTCGGTGATTACGCCTACGGCTGGTGCAAGACCGAAATCGGTGTGCACCGCCTGGTCAGAAAGTCGCCGTTTGACTCTGGGAACCGCCGCCACACCTCGTTTGCGGCAGTCTTCGTTTCACCGGAAGTGGATGACGATATCGAGATCGATATCAATCCCGCCGATTTGCGTATCGATGTTTACCGCGCATCCGGCGCCGGTGGCCAGCATGTCAACCGGACGGAATCAGCGGTGCGTATCACGCATCTGCCGACCAATACCGTGGTGCAGTGCCAGAACGACCGCTCGCAGCACAAGAACAAGGACCACGCGATGAAGCAATTGCGTGCGAAACTGTACGAACTCGAACTGTTGAAACGCAACGCTGAGAGCCAGCAACTGGAGGATTCAAAATCCGATATCGGCTGGGGCAGCCAGATTCGCTCTTACGTGCTGGATCAGTCCCGCATCAAGGATCTGCGCACCGGTGTGGAAACCGGCAACACCCAGGCAGTGCTCGATGGCGACCTGGATCAATTTGTAGAAGCATCCCTGAAACAGGGATTATCCGAAGACTAACCGGCAATGGAAAATAACGCGTGAACAAACCAAACCAGAATAATACGGGCACCGACAGTGCGCTTGACGAAAACCGGCTGATCGCCGAGCGTCGCGAGAAACTGCACGCGCTCAAAGCGGAAACCAATGCCTATCCCAATGATTTTCGGCCCAACACCAATGCCGCCGTCCTGCACCAGCGTTTTGCACATGATGACGGTGAGACACTGGCGGGGGTTGATGAAACCTTCGCGTTGGCCGGCCGCATGCTGGCCAAGCGTGTCATGGGTAAGATCGCGTTTGTCAGTCTGCGCGATGGCAGTGGCGACATACAATTGGTGGTGCAGCGCGATAACCTGCCCGAAGGTTTGTACCAACAGTTCAAGCACTGGGACATCGGCGACATTATCGGCGCCAGCGGCGTGATCTTCCGCACCCAGAAGGGTGAGCTGTCGGTCAAGGTGGATGAATTGCGTCTTTTGACCAAGTCGTTGCGGCCCCTGCCGGAGAAATTTCACGGACTGACCGATACCGAAACACGTTATCGTCAGCGTTATGTCGACCTGATCATGAATGAAGATTCAAAAAAGGTCTTTTATACACGCTCAAAAATTGTCCGTTTCATACGCGATTTCATGGAGGCGCCGGGGCGCGAGTTCCTCGAAGTGGAAACCCCGATGATGCACCCTATACCGGGCGGTGCGACGGCGCGACCGTTCGTTACCCACCACAACGCGCTCGATCTGCCGATGTTCCTGCGCGTGGCTCCCGAGTTGTACCTCAAACGCCTGACGGTGGGTGGCCTGAACCGGGTCTACGAAATCAACCGCAATTTTCGCAACGAAGGTGTCTCGACCAAACACAATCCCGAATTCACCATGCTGGAATTCTATTGGGCCTACGCCAATTACAACGACCTGATGGACTTGACCGAAACCATGCTGCGGCAATTGGCTGAAACGGTCTGCGGCAGCACGACGGTGACGTTCGAGGGCCGGGATATCGACTTTGGTTTGCCGTTTGAGCGCATGAGCGTGGAAGATTCGGTGCGCAAGTTCAACCCCGGACTAAAGGATGCGGATCTGTGGGATATGGATACCCTCAAATCCGCCTGTGCCGCGCATGACATCCATGTCGAAAAGACCTGGGGCGAGGGCAAGCTGCTGATTGAGCTGTTCGAGGCAACGGTCGAATCACAACTGTGGAACCCGACTTTCATCACGGCTTATCCGACCGAGGTATCACCACTCTCGAGGCGTAACGATGACAACCCGCTGATTACGGATCGTTTCGAACTATTCATAGCCGGCCGCGAGATCGCCAACGGCTTTTCGGAACTTAACGATCCGGAAGACCAGGCCGCGCGTTTCCAGGAACAGGTATCGCAAAAAGACGCCGGCGACCTCGAGGCGATGCACTACGACGCCGATTACATCCGCGCGCTGGAATACGGTATGCCGCCGACCGCCGGCGAGGGTATCGGCATCGACCGGCTGGTCATGTTGTTGACCGACTCAGCATCCATACGTGACGTGCTGCTGTTCCCGCACATGCGTCCGGAAGCCTGAGAACCGGCCAGTCCGCAAGCGCTATTCAGGCAGATCGAGGGCCGGATTGCGATCAAAGAAATCAAACGGCCGTATTTCAAACCCGTGCCATAAAACCGGCATGACCGGCCAGTCTTCGGCGCGCACCATGTGGTGCATGCCGAAGGTGTACCACAGGACGATATCGGTGTTTTCGATATCCCGGTTCTCGCTGGTCCAGGCGGGCAGCCCCATGCCCGGTGTACTCAGGGTAGGGTAGTCGCCGGCGGCGTAGCGCTCGTCCTCACGATATGGTGTGACCCACAGGTGGTGGTCGATAAAGCCGGCCCGCAGCCGCGGGTAATCATCTTCGCTCATCAACTGGTTGGTATTTTTACCCGGGGCCAGTTGGTAGCTGGTCGGATAGCCGACATGGTTTTTCCGCTTGGCGCTGGTGACACGCCAGTAGGCCGGGTGTGACAGGTTGATGTTCAGCATGGCGTCGGATTCTTTTTTGGCGATTTCCGGCTCGCTGACCCAGATACTGCGGCGTAGCTGGTCTTCCGGAAGGATTTGTGTTTTCAGGCGGTCTATCCTGAGGCTGTTGTTGGTGCCATCGACATCCAGATCAATACGGTAGCTGAAATAATGGTCGTGGTTGACCGCGATGATGTTGGGTGCCACAAAACGCCCATAGGCGTCATCCGCCACGGCGCCTTTGGGTACCGCCTGGTCAGCCGTGGCATTTACGACAGCCTTGGCTTCGGCGATACCCGTGGCACCGGCCGCAACCTGTATGGATCCGGTTTGTTGGAAAGTCCAGTCAAAGATGTAGTCGTAGTTACCAAGTACCGCGGCGCTGCGTACGACCAGTTCACGTTGCACACGGCCTTCGGGTCCGCCGTTACTATCGTTGGTCACGTGGCGCCATGACGGGTCGCCGGTTTCACGCTCGAAAATACAGATCATGTTCTGCCTGGCGCCGGGCCGGCCTTTGTCATCCGCGATGATGGCGTCCATGTACCAGGCGTGATCAGGACAATCAATGCCCTTCATGAGGGGCTTGGTCAATCCGCCGCTGGTGTATTCACCCGCGTCCAGGAAGTTACGCGAATACCATCCGAATGACGGGTCCATGTAAGGTACAAAGATCTCGGACAGGCTGCCCTGGTACATAACGGAGCGCAGGTCCTTACCGTCCTGATAGCTGACCATCGACAGGATCATGCCGATACGGTGATCCGGTCGAACATGGAAGC
>DATCZY010000269.1:0-4964 GCA_036525655.1 Lysobacterales bacterium
CCGATGATCAACACTCTGTTGGGCGTGCGTGTCATGCTCAATGACCTCGATCCGGGCGCGGCCATTTCAGAGGGTAACGGTCTGATGGCGGTCCATGTTGACAAGCCTGAAATGTTCGTTGGCATGGCCAGCATGATGATTCCCGGTTTCGAAAACCTGGATTTAGCCAATCAAAAAGAACCGGTCAGGATTCCTCCGGAAATGACGTATGTTGAAGGGCTCGATGTCTTCGCATTGATGGGCAAAAACGCCATTGGCCTGTCCTTTGGTGAACAGCACGTCAAAGACCTCGAAGGCTTCATGGGTGCAGAATCGCAAGACGATGGCACCCTGCTCTCGGTCTCTTATGACATGGGGAAACAGATGGAGATACAGGCAGCCCTTGCCGAACGATTCCTGGTGGAATCCGATGGCGAGCAGTCGGTAGTGGAGGAATATTCCGAAGCAGTTGAGCAAGTTTACACGGATATGCTCGACCGCTCCCGTATCAATGTGCGCCTGAACCCTGATGGACTGCACATAGACACGGATCTGACATTTAAATAGTCACAACCTGGTATAAAAAAGGGCCGCGATTGCGGCCCTTTTTAGTTTCGACGGTCAATTTTAACCGGCCCTAATAGCGGAAATGCTTGATCTTTTCACCTTTTTGACCAATTTCGGTCATGGCTTCGATACCAATCTGCAGATGCAGGTCCACCCAGTTCTCCGTGACCTTTCTGTCCGATTCCTCGGTTTTTGCACCTTCGGGTGTAACCGGCACATCTGACACCAGCAACAACGCACCATGCGCAATCGTATTGGCGTGCCCGACGATAAACAGGGTCGCGGTTTCCATATCGATCCCGATACAGGTCATGTCGTGCAGCTTTTTATGGAAGGCTTCATCGTGCTCCCAGACCCGGCGGTTGGTGGTGTAGATCACGCCGGTACGGTAGTCGACACCGTGCGCCAGGATCTTGTCTGAAACAAACTTGTGCAACTTGAAAGAAGGCAAGGCCGGGACTTCGGGTGGAAAGTAGTCGTCACTGGTGCCTTCACCGCGAATGGCTGCAATCGGCAAAATAAAATGGCCGATTTCAGTGGATTTTTTCAAACCGCCGCACTTCCCCAGGAACAACACACCTTTTGGCATGACGGCCGTGAGCAAATCCATGATGGTCGCAGCGTTACTCGAACCGATGCCGTAATTGATGATGGTCAGACCATCGGCATTGGTGGCCGCCTGCATGGTGCGGTCCTCGCCGTAAATCTTGCAATCAAAGATCTTTGCGAAACGCCGTACATAGTCACCGAAATTGGTCACCAGGATATACTCGCCGAACTGATCCAGCGGCATACCGGTGTAACGTGGCAGCCAGTTTCGGGTTATCTCCGACTTTGTCATCAGCATAGGTCTATTCCTTTTTTGCCTTTAGCACTTCACGTGCCAATGGGATGGTAATTCTGCGTTTATGGGTCAGCGCCGCCTGCTGCAGGCTCTCCACCGTTTGGATCAATGCGGTCATGCTGCGTTCGTGATGCTTCAGCAGGTATTGTTGCACGTCTTCGGGCAGGTTCAGACCAAGGGCATCGCTGTGCAGGTTGATCACTGCCATTTTGTCCTGATCCTCCAGGGGCAGCAGTTGCAGGCGCAAACCCCAGGCGAGCCGCGATGCCAGGTCCGGCAAACCCAGTTTTAATGCAGAAAGCCTTTCGCGGCTGCTGACCAGCAGGCGCCCGTTGGCTTCCCTGATGCGGTTGAAACAGTGAAACAATGCCTCTTCCCAAGCCGTGTCACCGGCGATGACGTGCAGGTCGTCAACACACACCAGATCCAGGCTTTCCAGACCCTGCAACGATGCAATGGCATCTTTTGGCAGACGCTTGAGTGCAAGGTAAAACGCGCGGCCCCCGCGTTCGCGGGTCTCCACGCACAGGGCGTTGAGCAGGTGTGATTTACCACTCCCCCCGGCGCCGGCAAGAAAAACACTTGAACCGGGTTCGTCCGGCAGGTTTTTCAAAACCTCGACAAGCGCGTGGTTGGGTCCACTGACAAAGTTCTCAAAGCGGTTGTCGCGCAACGGCGCCAACTGCAGCGGTATTTGTGGTGAAAACAGCACGTGGTTTACCCTTCCCCGTCCGCAGGCAGTTTATACAGGCCGCTTTGCCGGTATTTCTGCAGTACGTTGCGGACCAGCACATTGATTGCCGCGGCCGCCGGCAGTGCCAGCAAAATCCCCAGGAAGCCAAATAGCTGCCCGCCTGCCAACACCGCAAAAATGACGGTCACAGGATGCAGGCCAATCCGGTCGCCGACCAGCTTCGGAGTCAGGTACATACCTTCGGCGGTCTGCCCCAACGCAAAAACCAGCAATACCATGAGGGGGTGGAATACATCCTGGAATTGGAAAATGGCGGCGCCTGCCGCAACCAGCAACCCGACGATGGAGCCGAGGTAAGGGACAATGCTGAGCAAACCGGCGCCCATGCCGATCAGCACTGCCAACTCAATACCGGCCAGAGACAAACCGACGGAGTAAATCAGTCCCAGCGCAAACATGACCATCAACTGCCCGCGGAAGAATGCACCGAGGACCTCATCCACCTCGGTTACCAGGCGGCTGACTTCGGCTTCGATATTTCTCGGCAGTAAATCGTGCGCGGCCCGAATCATAGGATCCCAGTCGCGGAGCAGGTAAAACGTGACAACGGGGATCAGGATCAGGTTGGTTAACACTGCCGCCACCGCCATACCGCCACGGGATATGTAATCCATGACCCTGAAGGCAGCGCTGCTGATCTCTTTCCAGTAGTCCTTCATCATTTGTGTAATATGCGCGGAATCGAAATCCTTCGCCTCGAATCCAAACTTGCCCGCCAGCCAAGGCAGCGCAGTACCGGAGAACCACTCGATCCATTGCGGGAAAAGGTTGATCAACAAGCGAATCTGTTCCACCAGCAACGGGATCAAGATCAACAGCACGACGATCAGCAAAGATAGTATCAGTACGAAAACGACGCTCACGGCCACCGTTCTGCCAACTTTCCACCGACCTATCGAGAGCTTCTCCAGGCGGTCGACAAACGGGTCGCCCAAATAGGCCAGCACCGCTGAAATTGCGAACGGCGTGATCACCGGCGCGAGCAGGTAAATCAGCCAGCCGGCACCTGCCAGCGACGCCAATATCAACCAGTTGCGGGAATCAGATGTCATGTGAAAAAACAAACACCCGCGATGATTTGAGCACTAGGGTAAAAACTCATAATCGTACTCACTCCCGGCACTTGCCGGTAACAGCACCGAACCCTGTCTGAACGTTTCTGCAAGGTGTTCCGTCGAGGCATTAAGTTGCAGGCGAAAGCGGACACGGCCGGGGTCCGCAGCCAGTATTTCAACACCGTTGACCAGGCTCAGGCTCTGCAGGTATCCGAGACAGCTGGCATAAGCCGCGGCGCTGTTGAGTTCGCCGATGCTGAGATCGACAGTCCAGGCCCCCTGGTCCGATACCGCGATGGCATTGTTTGCGGCGATCTGGTCGGCCATATGGTGGATACCCTCTGCCAGCGCATACATCAATTCGACATCGCTGTTTTGCCAGCTCCAGGTCTGACCCCCACTGGCCAGGTTCCAGCGCACCGCCCACTGCGGCCCTTCACGCCGGGCAGCGATAATTGCAACGCCGTCTTGCGGCGCACCTCGCTCGACCAGGTAGTCGGTGAAACCACCCCAGACCAGACGCATATCCACCAGCTGCACCTCCTCTTCATCCAGTTCGGGCCAGCTCACGGGCAGACCCCGCATCGCAGCGATATCTTCAATGGACTCCCAGGCATAATCGAATCTGATGGGTTTCAACTGCCGGCTGAGGCCGTCATCAATGACCACCCAGAGCTCCACGCCCGGCCTTTCCTGCCGCCATCTTGGCAAGCCGATTTGCTGCACGACCCGGTCCACTTCCGGTTGCATGAACTGCGCGACCAGGCGTAATTCCTCGCTGACGCTGCCGTCCGCAGCGCTGCGGTCTACTTTTGCATACCGATAGGAACGCAGAAAATTGGATGCATTGTTGAGCGCCTCGTCGAGCGCCGGTGACATCGGCATCTCGCGCTTTCCGCTGAGTTTCTGCAAAACCTGGATAAGCGCTTCCGGAACGGCTGCATTTCGATCAGCTTCGCTCTGGCTGGGCACAGCGACTTCACCGGCATACAAGTTGGTTTGCGCCAATGCCTGGCCAACTGACAAATGCAGCATAATAATTATCAGCAGTAACTTTTTCATCTGCAATACCGGGTAAAAACTGGGTTATTTATAGCCCTAATAAGATAACATAGGACACCATACACTCGCATGAATAAACGGACCCTGTAATTGAATAACAAAACTGAAAATCCCGGCGGATTAAGTTACCTTGACGCCGGTGTCGACATCGATGCCGGAAACGAACTGGTGGAACGTATCAAACCAGCGGTTAAATCAACCCATCGCGATGGCGTCGTCAGCGGCCTTGGCGGCTTTGGCGGACTGTTCCAGCTCGATACCACGCGTTACAAGGAACCGTTGCTGGTATCGGGAACCGATGGCGTGGGCACCAAGTTACTGTTGGCGAGGCAACTCGATCGCCACGACACCATCGGTATCGACCTGGTCGCCATGTGTGTCAATGACATCCTGACCTGCGGCGCGGAACCCCTGTTCTTCCTCGATTATTACGCGACAGGAAAACTGAAGATAGACAACGCGCAGGCCGTTATCGAGGGCATCGCCGAGGGCTGCCGGCAAGCCGGTTGTGCGCTGATCGGCGGCGAAACGGCCGAAATGCCGGGTATGTATGGCCAGGACGAATATGACCTGGCGGGATTTGCCGTGGGCGTGGTCGATCGTGGACAGCTGATCAACGGCAGCCGCATCAAGGCCGGGCACATCGTGCTGGGCCTCGAATCGTCGGGCCCCCACTCAAATGGCTATTCGCTCATCCGCAAGG
>DATCZY010000270.1:0-2057 GCA_036525655.1 Lysobacterales bacterium
GGCCGGGACTCATTGGTACTGAAATATAGGGATACTTCGCTGCCCTTGTAGGTGCCGGGTTCGACCCAGACGTCATCGACTATCTCGAAAGGCTCAGTGAGTCCGTCCCTGAAGATGTTATAACCGGTATGGACCTCGTAACCGCTTTTCCATTCCCAGTGCACATCGAGGTGCACGAAGCCGGTCTCCACGAAGCTGTCAAAGTCCCAGAAACGCCGGTAACTATAGTGCGGACGAACCTCCAGAAGTCCCCATAAATCCTTCGGCCGGATACGCAGCAGGCTATTGAAGGCAAATTTGTGATAGTCGCTACGTGCCAGAAAACCGACCTCCGGGTTGAAGTTGGCCTGCACCTCGGTGTATTCGATACCATGGCTCCAGGCAGCGGAGTCGTAATTGCCTTTCAATGAGTAGGCATAATCATCGCCATCGAGGCTGGGTGTATTGGTCTTAGCGAACCAGCCGTTGAACTGGGTGTAGTTGCCGATCGCCAAGCGGCCATCGAGACCGTAGGTGCGGTTCTTGTCCAACGATTCGGGTAGAAGATAGGAACCATCGCCGTTTCGCTCTACAAAAATCGCACCCAGTGACGAGCGTTTGCCCAACTCCCGGTTGACACGCGCGACGGTAAAGATATTTTCCGGCGCGACGCCATCCACCGCCTCGGAGCTCATGTAAAGGAACCCGACATTGGTTTTCTCGCCCACCTTGCCCGACACGCGGGCGCCACCGTAGATCGGGATCACATCACCATCTTCTGAGATACCGATTCGGCGACTGAAAAACAACTCGGCCTCGCCGCTGTTACCGATGGTGAACTGACCCGCGTTTTCGAGAAAAAACGGCCGCTTTTCCGGAAAGAACAGGTTGAAACGATCGAGGTTAACCTGTTGCTCGTCGGCTTCGACCTGCGCAAAATCGGTGTTATAGGTCAGGTCGAGCGTCAGACTCGGCGTAATGGAATACTTCGCGTCAAAACCAAACTCCGCGTCCGTCCGCGTGCCGTCCAGTTCACCACCACGACCGGCGCGGACCAATCCGTACGGGGTGATCTTGAGGTTGCGGATCGAAGAAGGCGTAATACCCTTGACGGTCCCGGCTTCTGATACGCGGTTGAGGTTGTACTGTCGTGACAGTGGCGCCCAGTAGGCAATCTCGTTGTTGCGGCGAATATTTCTCTGAAAATTGATACCCCATTCCTGCTTTTCACCGTTGCCGTAACGCAGGCTCTTGAATGGTATGCGCATTTCGGCACTCCAGCCGATATCTGAAATCTGTGCTTTTACACTCCAGCTCGCGTCCCAGTTGATATTGAAGCCGTTACTGCTGCCCGCCTCCTTGACCACCTGTGCGTCGTACTCCATACCGACCGGATTGGTGCCAAAAATGTAGCCGTTCTGCCGATCCAGCAGACCGTCGATAATGACGCGAAAACTGTCGGTCTCATCCAGGCTCCGGTCGCGACGGCCATCAGTGACGATAATGCCTTCCGGATTGTCGTCGTAAGCCACCATACCGATGTACAGCGCATCATCGAGGATGCCGATATAGACCTCGGTTTTTTGTGTTGCGGGCTGTCCCTCGTCGGGTTGCACCTGCCAGAAACCCGTGGCTGGTATCACGCCCTGCCAGGCGGGGTCGCCGAGCACCTCACCGTCCAGAACTGGGGATATTGCAATGGCCGATGCCCGCATCACCGGACGCGCAGTAAATGAGTCTTCGGCAAAAACGCTGCCGATAGTGAAAATTAAAGCTACAAAAATCGCCAGGCAATGCCACCAAAGTTTACAATATTCCTTTGTTGGCACTGGTTTGATCCTTAATCATTGCTATGGTGAAAAAAGATGGCTTTAGCCTTCAGCGGTGGTTCGGATTCGACCGATCGAACTATGCCTTATGTGAGCATTAATCAGGGATAATACCCGCACGGAATTATCTCATGATTTGAATCCACGGTGGAATATTAGAATTATCTAATAGACCGTTGTTTTAGATTTATTTCAGCCTGGCCTGAAGCGAATATCCAGGTAGGCTCCTAAATTCGGAGACCGCAATGA
>DATCZY010000271.1:0-6641 GCA_036525655.1 Lysobacterales bacterium
CTCTGCCGCCTTGAACAGGATTTCCTTGATTACGACCGGAAATGCGTCCGCATCCACCCATATTTTCATGAGGAACCAACCATGTTTAATGATTTGCCGGGCAGCCTGCCCGTCGGTTATTCGCCCGCCAGTTGACGGGCATAGTCGTCCAGATCCATATGCCCCTGGGATTTCAGTATGAGACCGTCCGAATCGATCGTCCACTCCTCGTAACCGCTGATGTGAACCGGATGACCGCCGCCCCCGAGGCCTGTATTTGTGCCATCCAGGGTCCAGCGATAAATGTACCGGCCGCCTTCAGCGACAAGCGCGTCCATGGTCAGTACCATATCCGGCAACTCGGTCATGAATCCCCTGGCGGTGGCTTCGAGTTGGTCACGCCCGATCGAAGGCGTATTCTGGTTGATCTGGAGTGAACCGTCCACCGCGTAGTGCGCTGCAACACCGGCGGGATCCTGGCTGCTCCAGGCCCGGGTGTAGCTGAGGGCGAATTCCCTCATTTTGGATAGTTCCATTTGGTCTTCTCCCGGGCCACAGCCCATGACGGATAAAAACATAATCACCGGGAGAACGATTGAACAGGCGCGCTGCATGCTTCTTACTCCCAAACCAGCTCCCTCCATTACCAGGTATCAAAATATATGTGAACTATACCGCTCAACTGCAGCAGATTTCCAAGGGTTGCGCTATTCGCTTCAACCGGTGTATCGGCGTTAATGGCCCTGAACATATACGCTCACGATGCAGCAGAGCGCATCGCTGAATCGAGATCAGCCTTCAGGTCGTCCTCATCCTCAATACCAACGCTGAGTCGCAGCAGCGAGGGCGGGAGGTGTTCCTGGCCCGTGATCGCAGCCCTCCGTTCCATCGTTGATTCGACTGAACCCAGACTCGTGGCATGGCGGATAAGCCGGGTACTCCTGCAGACAGCATCCGCGCCCTCTGAACCCCCAACGACATCGAAGGAAATCATGGTCCCGAACCCCTTGAGTACGCGCTTGGCGATAGCATGCGTCGGATGCGAAGTCAGCCCCGGGTACCTGACGCGAGTGACCAGCGGATGCTGCTCAAGCCACTGTGCGAGGACCATGGCGGTTTGCTGGGCCCGCTGCAATCGGAGCGCGAGGGTCCTGACGCCGCGGACGGCAAGAAATGCCTCGAGCGTTCCCGGCGTAGCCCCCGTCAGTTCACGGGATTTCCTCAGGGCGGTCCACAGTGCCTCGTCCCTCGTCGTAGCCACCCCGGCGAGAAGATCGGAGTGACCACCGATAAACTTTGTCGCCGACTGCAGTGACACCGTTGCACCAAATTCAAGCGGTTGCTGGTTCAATGGCGTGGCAAAGGTATTGTCCACGGCAATGATCGCCGCGTGCTTGCGGGGTGCGGCGCAAATGGCCTCGAGGTCCGCCACGGCGAGCAGCGGGTTCGATGGTGATTCAAGCCAGATCAGATCCGCAGTGGCGCAAGCGCGAATCCAGGCCGCCGTGTCTTCTACGCGGATACTTTGTACCGACCAGTAACCCTTCTTTTCTCCTGCCGCTGCCAGGCTGGCAACGCCCTGGTAGCAGTCTTCCGGAAGCACTACAACGGCGCCGCTTGCAAGCTGATCGAATACCGCGGCGATGGCGGCCATGCCGGAGGCGAAGGCCAAAGCCTTGCCGGACTCAAGTCCGCCGACGACTGTTTCGAGCGCCTCCCAGGTCGGCGTACCATCATTGCGCGAATACGAGCGCGAGCCGCCGCCGATGAAATTCGATGCGGGAATCAGCGGTACGTTCAGCGGTTCGCCGGGCTCAGAACCGCGCCCGGCCGAGACCAGCCACGATTCCAGTTTGATGTCAGATCTGTTGTCACCCATTGTGTTGCCCACTCCCAAATAAGAACCCGGTCATTACGAGGACCGCAACGGCCAAGGTCTTATTGCCTTTCCGCAGATAAGCTTTCACGCTTAATGGCCTTCCCCACCAGGATAACAATATCAATTTCATTATAAGCCCGTACCGTTTCCAAAGGGTTGCTGCTTTCCAGAATTTGGTGTTTGGATTATTGTTTTGGCAAAACGTCCTGCTTGATCGGCCGCGTAAGGCGGGCTGCGTGACCGGAAGGAACCTTAACGGTTTGTTATGCGGTTTGAGGGGAAACCGCGACGTGCCTGAACATGCACGGGAGAGAGTGGTCAGGCGGGGGTGCGTGCAAAAAGGAAACGCACAACCAGGTAGACCGCCATTCCGAGCATCACCAGCAAGCCGGCAAAAAACACACCAGGCGCCGCCGTTGCGCTGCCGAACGCCATGATTGCCTCAATCGACGCCGCCGTCAGCAGTATGCTGAGCACAATAACAACGAGAGGCCCGCGCAAAACAGCGCGCTCGGGTACGGATAATCGACGGACGCCTGCTAACGCGAACAGTGCGCCGCCAAACGTGAAGGTGGCGAGCACCAGCAAGGAAGTTTTCCACAACTCGGGTTCGGGTACGGTGAAGAACGTGAGCAGGACCGGCACAAGTGCCAGAAAGATGCCCGCAAAACTGAAAGCAAGCATGTTCTTTATCCGGAATGCGTCAACCGCCGTCCACTGACTTGGGCTTCCGCTCAGGGCGACCAGGATCGCGGCAAATCCAGCCAACCCCAATGCAAGCTGTGAAAAAGCCAGCAGAACGTCAATGATATTAATGGCGCAACTCCCATGCCTCATGTTTTAGCCAAGCGGCGCGGCGAAGCCCCGTCCCATGGAGACCGTAGGCCGGAACGCACTTGATCGACTTGTTTGGTGGTGTCCGCCACCTACTATTGCTTAAAGTTTGAACCATTACCAGTCTGTACCCACACTCCGTCCCGTTTCTCGTACAGCTCAATGCATGCGCTGACAAAATATAAAGGCCGGCTCTCTCCCGAGACCATCTGCGACCCCGATGCCTGTTACACCCACACGTCGTTTTGTGCTGTCAGGTCACTCTGTGCATCACCGGTGTTGAGAGTGCCTTTGGGTTCCACCAGCATGATCCGGCATTCCTGGTCGGCGATGGGTTTGTGCTCGACACCTTTGGGCACCACGAACATCTCCCCTGCGTTGAGCCTGACCATGCCATCGCGAAACTCGATATCCAAAGCGCCTTCAATGACGATGAAGACCTCGTCGGTATCTGGGTGGTGGTGCCAGACGAACTCGCCCTGCACCTTGGCCAGCTTGAACTGGTAGTCGTTCATCCCGGCGATCACTCTGGGTGACCAGCGGTCGTCGAATTTCTTGAACTTATCGGCGAAATTGATCGCGGTGTAGGTCATCGGTGGTCTCCGGTATTTTTCTTCATTCCACTTAGATAATAGTGCCACAGCATCCTCGCTGCCGTGGCGCGGTGGGGGGACCACGCCAGCGCCATCTGGCTAAGCTCGGGCTGCGCCGGTCTTTTTTCCAGCCCCTTCAACTTCTGCACCGCCGTGGCCAGGGCGATGTCACCAACCGGCCAGACGTCCGGGCGGCACAGGGCCATCAACAGGTATATTTTTGCTGTCCAGGGGCCAACGCCCTTTATCGAGGTGAGCTTCGCAAGCGCAGAGTCGTCACTTTCATGCGCCAGTTCTTCCAGGACGAGTTCGCCATTGTGAATGGCCTGCGCAACGTTGATGAAATACGTGGCTTTCTGACGGGTCACGCCAAAGGATTGCAAAAACGGCGCGCCTGCCGCGAGCACCGCCGCCGGCGTCAGCGGTTCGACCTGCGCTTTCACGCGGCGAAACATCGCATCGGCGGAAACCAAAGAGACCTGTTGCTCCAGGATGATGCGAATCAGCGTAATAAAACCCGGCTGCCTCTCCCACAGGGGTGGCGTACCGAGAGCGTCCAGGATCCGCGCCATATCCTTATCGCGCATGGCCAGCGCTTTTGCAGATTCGACCAGGCGTTCGCCGGTCAGGACAGCAGGCAGCGCCGAAGCGGAATTCACGTCAGAAATCAGTCTGGCAGGACGTTGTGCTGCTTGAGATAAAACCGCTCAGCCCATCGGCATGGCCAAATCCACCCATTAAAAACATCGGGGATGTTGCTTCAGGGTTGCGAACAGTCACAGGCGACGCTGCCCTTGTCAAAGATGATACGCCACTGCCCGGGTGCCTCGAGACGCCATATCGAATTGAACGTCGCGACCTGTTTGCCCTCCGGGTCGAACACCGGACCCGAACTCAGGGCGAGCGTGCCCGAATCCAGCACCTCTACCAGCTCGGGCCGCCACGAGAAAGGTGCCTCGGCTTGCTCGTAATAAGATTTCCAGGTATCGGCCACCACTTGCCTGCCACGCAGTGCGGTTGCATCGGAAAAGAACACCGTCTCTTCCGACAGGAACGAAACAAATCCTTCAAAATCTCGTTGCGCCATGGTCTGTGCGAACGCGCTCTCGGTATCCATCACCTGTTGCCTGAGTTCGTCCAGGCCCGTTGGCTCAGATGCCAGCGCATTGCCCATAAAAACAACCGAACACAGTGTTAAAGCCATTAAATTTTTTGACATTGATCTACTCCACCTGTCGGCCGCGCTTGAGAACTTCGGCAAAAAGTTCCTGATCGACGTTTCCACCCGATGCCACCACTGCGACCCGTCGGCCGGTGAGCCGTGATTTTTCCTGCAGTGCCGCCGCCAAAGCGGCCGCACCCGCGCCCTCGCATACGTTGTGCGTACACTCGAACATCATACACATCGCCGCCGCCACTTCGTCATCCGTGACCTGAACGATTCGATCAACGCCCTTTAAAATCAGATCAAGCGCCTCCGGTTCCGCCGTGCGGCAGGCCATGCCGTCGGAAATATGCGTTGTCACAGGCGCTTCGACCGGGCGACCGGCCTCGAATGATTTTGCATAGGCGGGCGCGTGCGCCGAGACCACGCCTACCACCTCGGTATCCAGCTCGAGGGCGTCACGCGCCGCCAGCATTCCACAGATGCCGGAGCCGAGCCCGATGGGCACGTAAACCACATCGATATCTTCGATATCCCGCAACAACTCGAGGCTGTAGGTGGCCACGCCCGCGATCAGCAAGGGATGAAACGAAGGCACGAACTTGAGTAAACGCTCATGCGCGAGTTTTTCTGCGAACTCGCGGGAGGCCTGGAAATCGTCGCCGTACTCGATCAGCTCCACACCCAGCGCACGCATGGCTGCATTTTTTTCGACACTGTTGCCGTGCGGTACCACGATCGTCACGGGTATACCGTAAAGACCTGCCGCATAGCCAACCGACTGGCCATGATTGCCCCGGGTCGCGGTGATCACACCCGCGGGCAGCCGCTCGGATTGCGCCAGGTGATTGAAATAGACCAGGCCGCCACGAATCTTGAAGGCACCCACCGGGGTGTGGTTTTCGTGCTTGACCCACACCTCGGTCCCCAGCCGTTCGCACAACATCGGCCAGCGGTACTGGGGGGTGGCCTGCATGTGGCCGTAGACGATACGCGACGCCGACAGAATATCGTCCAGTGTGACCTGCATCGTCATGATTTCTGCTGGCCGCTGACGAGGTAACGCAGGTGTTCGCCGCCGGTTCCGCAGCAGCCGCCGAGAATGCTCACACCATGAGTGCGGTGCAGTTCCAGCATCGCATCACCCCAGTCGGAGACGCTCTCACCCATCAATTCCACGGCGCCATCGAGGTCACAATGATCCAGCGAGGAGGCGTTGGCAAGGTAACCGGTCAGCCGTTCAAAAAGCGCCGGGGGTTGGCCTGGCGCACACAGGAAGGACGGATAGGCGCAATTGACCATGAAGCCCAGCGGCCGCTGGCGAGTGCTGGCATCGACTCGTTGCACGGCGTTGTTCAGGGCAGTGCCGTCCAGCACACGGCCGTCACGGGAGATCACGAAGCTGATGAAGTACGGCAGGCCGGAACGCTCTATCGCCCTGGCAATACCAATGGCCTCCGCGACGGACGGCAAGGTCTCGGCAATGATGAAATCCACCCCGCCCTGTTTCAGCTGTTCGATCTGCCAGGCGTGAAACGCTTCTGCCTGCGCCGCGGACAAGGCCTCCTGCGGCAGGTAGCAGTCGTTTTTACAACCGATCAGACCGCCGATCCTGATGTTTTCCCGGCCCTCCTCCTGGGACTCGCGAAGCTCATTGAGGAAGTGCACCGCATCGATATTGATGGACGCCTGGACACCGCTGTCGACAACCCTTTCCCGGTTGGTTCTCCAGGTGGGGGTGCACATCAGAAACGGTATTTTCGCTGCGAGCGCAATATCGATATAGCCCTGGTAGAGATCGCGAAGCGCCTTGCGGCCCGCTGGCTGGTAGATCAGCGGGGCATTCACGAGTCGCGGATGAAGTTCGATATCGGCGGAGCGCCTCAACGGCTCGACAATGGCCGCCTCCATCAATACCAGATTGTTATTTTTCAGCAACTGTTGCATGAATATTAATCGTCAGCACCGCTTCATGCGTGGTTTTCAGCCCCGGTATTTAGCCTGTACACCTTTCAAAAAGTAGCGCAGGACCTGGTCTTTGCATTCGCGGTAGTGTTTATGCTCCGGCTTGCGGAAAAACGCGCTCAGTTCGTGTTTGCTCAGGCTGAAATCCGCCTGCCTGATCAGCGCCTGTACATCATCGGCCTGCAGGTTGAGTGCAATCTTCAGCTTTCGCAGGATGATGTTGTTG
>DATCZY010000272.1:0-13903 GCA_036525655.1 Lysobacterales bacterium
GCTCGATGGTTTGCCCGGTGGGTAACGACATCGCATTGATGATCCGCAAAACACGAGAGGGCATGGCGGCAGCGGGACAGGCACCCGAAGGCCTGATCGGCGCGACCACCCGCGCGGTGACCATCGGCAGTCCGATGGGTGTGAAGTGGCCGGCCCTGCAGGCGCAGATCAAACACGTCGAGGAGGACACGGGCCTGAAGGTGCCGGTCGATGTCGCCGACGTGGATTACATGTTGTTACTTTCATCGATGGAGATCATGAATTTTCCGGAATTCATCGAGGCGGTTGCAAAATTGTTCGCCCAGGCAGGTGTCAGCTGGACGATTTCGTCCGAAGCTTTTGAAGCCACCAACAGCGGTATCCAGATCGGGGTTTCCGATATTGCCGCCGTGCTGGTGCAACGTATTGTCGATGCCGCTGAAAAACTCAGGGTCAAGACTGTCATCAGCCCGGAGTGCGGCCACGCCTATACCGCCATCCGCTGGGATGGCCCAAACCTGGTGGGCAAGGCGTTCAACTTCAAAGTACGTCACATCCTCGAAGTACTGGATGAACTGCGCAAAGACGGCCGCTTGAAGATGGCGGGTAAGGAATCGAGGAAACTGACCTATCACGACCCCTGCCAGATATCGAGGCGCGGCGGTGTCATCGATGAACCGCGCAACCTGATCAACATGATCTCCGACAATTTCGTGGAAATGCCGGATGCGGGCAAGATGAACTGGTGCTGCGGCGCGGGTGGTGGTGTGAGCGCAAATGAGCGCGCGGACGAGATTCGCCTGAAGGTCTTCGAACGCAAGAAGGCGCAGCTCGATGCCGTCAAACCGGATGCCATTGTCAGCGCGTGTTCCAATTGCCGGATTCACCTGGAAGATGGCCTGGAGGAATACAACATGGACATCCCGCTGTTGAGCCTGACCGAAACACTGGCGGAACACCTGGCTGAAAACTGATTGAGCAGGAGCAGGATGAAATGAATGAAATAAGCAATGAAGTGGAGTTCAGAGATGCGCTTGAGTCCCTGGATGACGTGCAACAGAGGCAGGTAGCAGCTTTATTTGTTCAGCATGTTCTTCCTCTGAGTGCGGATATACGCCTTGAGCGCGTGATAAAAACGGCGGCGGATGAGCATGCCACCGAAGGGGAGCTCGCGGGGGCGCTGAAATCTGCCCATGCGGCGACATTCGATAGCCATGCAAGGTGCGGTGCCGAAGGCCACTGGTCTGACCAGGCCGGTTACTTTGTCGCCCGTGCCGCGGTTGCCGCGGTCACACCCGCCGTGCATGCGAGGACCGGCGGACCTGCGTGGCAGGCTGCCATGAGTGCGAGGATGGCCCATACCAGCATGTTGATCGAGGATGCCAGCGGTCAATCCGCACATACCGAATGTGAATGGCAGTACCAGGCACTATCCGACTATCTGAAAGCTTAAGTAGAGAGAAATCGAAATGAGCGAGCGCATCGTTGTTGATCCGATCACCCGAATTGAAGGCCATTTGCGGATCGAAGCGCAAATGGAAGGCGACAGAATCGTCAGCGCCTATTCGTCCGGAACCATGGTGCGTGGCATCGAAGTGATACTCAAGGGACGCGACCCTCGGGATGCCTGGGCGTTTGCCCAGCGCATCTGCGGCGTGTGCACACTGGTGCACGGCCTGGCCTCTATCCGCTCAGTCGAGAATGCACTCAATTATCCGGTGCCCAAAAACGCTGACTTAATCCGCAACCTGATGTCGGGTGCACAATATATTCATGACCACGTCATGCATTTCTACCATCTGCATGCACTCGACTGGGTCGATGTCGTTTCGGCCCTGAGTGCCGATCCGAAGGCAACATCGGACCTGGCGCAATCGCTGAGCAGTTATCCCAAGTCATCCCCCGGTTATTTTTCCGATATGCAGAAAAAGCTCAAAGGTTTCGTAGAAGCCGGACAGCTGGGTATTTTTGCCAAGGCTTACTGGGGCCACCCCGCGTATAAATTACCGCCTGAGGCCAACCTGATGGCGGTTTCCCATTACCTCGAAGCGCTGGCCTGGCAACGCGACGTCGCGCGCTTACATACCATTTTCGGTGGAAAGAACCCGCATCCCAACTTTGTTGTCGGTGGTGTGCCCTGCGCGATCGATTTGAATTCCGATTCTGCGATCAATGCGAAAAAACTCTCGCAGGTGCAGGATATCATCACCCAGATGAAGGCATTCGTCGAACAGGTCTACGTGCCCGATACGCTGGCCATCGCAAGCTTTTACAAGGATTGGGGCAGTCGTGGTGAGGGGCTTGGCAATTTCCTGACCTATGGTGACTTTCCTTCCAACGGCATGGATGACCCATCCGGGTTCATGATACCGGCCGGCGCCATTCTGGACCGTGATCTGAGCACCATTCACGATGTTGATATGAACGCCGCCGATGAAATCCAGGAGTACGTCTCGCATTCGTGGTATGACTACCAGGACGGTAAGGATGCCGGTTTACACCCGTACCAGGGTGAGACCAGTCTGAACTATACCGGTCCGAAACCACCCTACGACCATCTCGATGTTGAGCAATCCTATTCCTGGTTGAAATCACCCCGCTGGAAAGGCCATGCAATGGAGGTCGGGCCGCTGGCCCGTGTGCTGATGCTCTATGCGAGCGGACATGAACAGACCAGGGAATTGGTGAATATGACACTGGCTACGCTGGACATTCCCGTAGAAGCGTTGTTCTCGACACTGGGGCGCACGGCGGCACGCACACTGGAAACCAAGATATTTGCCGATGCCATGCAGGGCTGGTTCGACGACCTGATCGTAAACGTCAAGGCAGGTGACACGCGCACCTTCAACGAAGTGCTGTGGCAACCTTCCAGTTGGCCTAAACGGGCCCAGGGTGTCGGTTTCATGGAAGCGCCCCGGGGTGGTTTGGCCCACTGGATCGTGATTGAAGATGAAACGATCAAGAACTACCAGGCGGTGGTGCCGAGCACCTGGAATGCGGGGCCGCGCGATGCCAGTGGCCAGGCCGGTGCCTACGAGGCCGCGCTCGAAGACAATCATCAACTTTACGATGTCAATCAACCGATAGAGATCCTGCGCACCATCCACAGTTTTGATCCCTGCATTGCATGCGCGGTGCACTTGAGCGACGAGGATGGGCTGGAAATTATCAAGGTCAAGGTACGTTAGTTCAGTTAATTAACCAAACAGGAAGACGATACATGCGAGCAAAAATGTTTCTGACGATGATGAGTGTGTTTTCACTCCTGTTGCCGGCATCAGTACTGGCACACGTGACTGAACCCGGCGCCGTTTTGCCACACATTTTTACCGGTGAGCACCTGTTGATTCTGATTATCGTCGGTGTGTGTATCGTGGGTATCAGCAGGTTCCATAGCCGCAACCGCTAAATTGTGACTCTCTCCGGTGCGGTCCCCGTTCGGATCCTGCTGGTCCGGGCCAGTCTCCCGATGGAACTCCTGATGGCCAGGCTAGTTTCCCGGCTTTTGACCATCGCATAAACAACAATATTTTCGTCGCCAGGTTGGGTGCAATTGCAATAAAAGCAAACCTGCGTTGGTGCACTTATGGGACCGGATCGTGCCCGCCCTTGCAAAACGGCTGGCAGCGAAGAATTCTCTTAATCCCCAGCCAACTGCCCCTGGCTGCGCCGTATTTCTGGATGGCTTCCTGCGTGTATTGCGAACAACTCGGCGTAAACCGGCAATGTTGTCCCAAAAACGGACTCAAAAACAGTTGGTATGCACGGATAATAGCGAGAAGAATCTTTTTCATTTTTACACAGGTTCCGGCAAATACGGGCCGCGGATAAAAAAAACTTGCTGTCTCTATCCAGTTAAGATATAACACTGCACCTTGATTGAGTCGACTAACGGCTTGATTTTAATAAAAATATATAATAATCAAAAGATTACATTATATATGTTCAGATATTCAAGGAGTTATTAAACCGATATGACTGTTAAAACGGTAAAATTACCCAAAGGGTACAAGCCTTCTCCAGACGAAGAGTACATGAATCCCCAGCAGATAGAATACTTCAGGCAAAAATTAATGAACTGGAGGGATGAGTTGATCGAAGAGTCTCGTGAAACCATCAGTAACTTACAGTCTGAGGTCCGGGATGTGGGTGATGAAGCCGAACGTGCGACAAGGGAGACGGAAAACAGTCTTGAATTACGTACCCGTGACCGCTATCGCAAACTGATCAACAAGATTAACAAGACACTGGCGCGTATCGATGATGGCGAATATGGCTATTGCGAGGAAACCGGTGAAGAGATCGGTCTGCAGCGTCTGGAAGCGCGCCCCATAGCGACCTTGTGCCTCGACGCCCAGGAACGTTGGGAAATACGTCAGAAGCAATTGGGCGACCCGAATACCTAAGCTAAACCCTGCCACGCAGTGGCAGGCTGGTTCTTCACTTTTCCCCGAGGTATAAACTTGCGGCTTTATTGATGGCCTGCAACATGGCGTGCAAGCCGTTGGCACGAGTGGCCGACAGGTGTTGTTCCAGGCCGATGGCCCTGATGAACTCCGGTTGAGTGCTGAGGATCTGTTCAGCGGAAGCCCCGGAATAAACCCGTATTAGAAGGGCTATCAAACCGGAAACAATGGCTGCATCGCTATTTGCACGAATTTTAACTTCATTCGCATCACCTTCGATAATCAACCAGACCTTCGACTGGCAGCCGGGCAACAGGATGTCATCGGTTTTTTCCGCTTCATCCAATGGTTCGAGCGTTTTGCCCAGATCAATCAGGTACTGGTAACGGTCCAGCCAATTATCAAATAAACTGAAATCGCTGATGATCTCCTGCTGGGCTGTTTGCGGGTCGTGCATTTCAGTTTCCTTTGTTCGCTGACCGGTCTTAATTGCTGCTTCGACGCCAGCGCGTGCCTTCGGCGACATCTTCCAGGCTTACGCCCATCGCTTGTAATTGCGCCCTGATTTCATCGGCACGGGCGAAATTCTTTTGCTTTCGAGCGTTGTTGCGTTCCTCGATCAACCGGTCTATCAGGGCATCATCCAGCCCCCGGGTATCGCCGGCCAGCCAGGTTTTCGGATCCTGCTGGAAAAGGCCGATGAGGGCGCCCGCGGCCAGCAGTTTTCCTGCCGATGCGCGGGCCGTTTCAGCATCGGCGGCGTTGGCCAGCCGTTTTGCTTCGCTGTTGAGTTCCGCAAGGGCGTCCGGTGTATTCAGATCGTCCAGCAGTGCCGCCATGAATTTCGGTGGGATAGCCGGGTCAGCCTGAAAGGGACCAAACTTTTCGCTGGCATCACGTATCACCCCGTAAATACGGTCGACTGTTCGCTGTGCCTGTTCCAGGGCTTCCTCAGACCAGTCCAGGGGTTGGCGATAATGGGCGCCAAGCAACAGGTAGCGGAGGACTTCACCGGCATTGTGTTCGAGTAACTCATGCACCAGCAGGGTATTGCCCAGAGACTTGGACATCTTGCTCTTGTTGATGGTGACGAAGCCGTTGTGCATCCAGTAATGGGCGAAAGCCCTACCACCGTGGGCGCAGACACTCTGTGCGATTTCGTTCTCGTGATGCGGGAACATCAGGTCCTGGCCGCCGCCGTGGATGTCGATGCTTTCACCGAGGTGAAACTCGGACATCACCGAGCACTCCAGGTGCCAACCGGGCCGGCCCCAGCCCCATGGGCTATCCCAGCCTGGCTGCGGGTCAACAGACGGTTTCCAAAGAACAAAATCACCCGGGTGACGTTTAAAATCGGCAACTTCAACCCTCGCCCCGGCGATCATGTCGGTGAAATCACGACCGGACAGTGCTCCGTATTCGGCAAATGACTCAACCGAAAACAGCACGTGGCCATCGGCTTCATAGGCGTGGCCGCTACCGATCAGACGCTGGATCATTTTGATCATCTGCGGGATGTGATCGGTGGCGCGTGGTTCTATACTGGGTGTGCCCACGCCCAGCGCCGCCATGTCCTGGTGATAGATGTCCGTGTAACGTTTGGATATGACCTCAATCGGTACGTTCTGCTCGGCCGCCGCAGCGTTGATTTTGTCGTCAACATCGGTGATATTGCGTGCATAAACGACCAGCGGGTAACGGCTTGAGAGCACCCGGTACAAAAGGTCGAATATCACCGCCGGACGCGCGTTGCCAATGTGCGCATAGCTATACACGGTCGGACCGCAGACGTACAGGGTTACCCGCTTTGGGTCCTGTGGTACAAAGGCCTGTTTTTCACGTTTTAGTGTGTTGTACAGCAGTAGCGGTTCGGTTTGAGTCATAATATTGTTCTGGGTTGTGTTTCGACAGGGTTGAACCAATCATTTTAACAAGTTTACCGAGTAAAGAGGCAAGCACAATGTCCGCACATAAAATAATTTCAGAAGGCTATCGGGCCCACGTTGCAGAACTTCAGCAACACTGGGAAAAAGCACTGCATGCCGAGGGCTTTGATGCCGCCCTGATACATGCCGGCAGTAAGTTGGCCAGTTTTCTTGATGATTATGAATACCCGTTCCGTTGTAACCCTCATTTACTGTGGTGGGTGCCGTTGATGCACCACCACGACAGCGCTCTCCTGATTCGGCCCGGACAGCGGCCAAAACTATTTTATTACCAACCGGATGACTACTGGTACTCGCCACCGGCGGACCCCGAGTCCTGGTGGGCAGACGAATTTGAAGTCGTCTCGGTGCGTGACGCCGACGCCTGGAAACAGGCCGGCATCAATGAGCGGACCGCTTACATTGGCGACTCCCCGGCCCTTGCCGAGGCAGTCAACAGCGCCCAGTTGAACCCGCAACGTCTACTCAACCGGATACACCTGGAAAGAACACGCAAGACACCTTATGAAGTTGCCTGCATGGCCGAATCAGCCCGCCTCGGCGCTATCGCGCATACGGCGGCAGAACAGGCCTTCAGACAGGGATTGAGCGAATACGACATCCACCAGCGCTACTGCATGTCGATAAAAATCGTCGATGCCCAATTGCCCTATGGGAATATCATCGCGCTCAATGACCACGGCGCTGTCTTGCACTACCACGGACACGATCAGGAGGTGCCGGCCGAGGTGCGTTCATTCCTGATCGATGCCGGCGCGACCGTGCATGGCTATGCCTGCGATATCACGCGGACCTATGCGGCACAGTCCGGTGAGTTCGCGGATTTGATCGCAGCGATGGATACGATGCAGCAAAAGCTGTGTGCCGCTGTGGTCGCGGGTCTGGATTACCGCGACCTGCATTTGCGCGCCCATCTGGATATTGCCCGGATACTGAAGGATTTCGATCTGATCAAACCGTCGGCTGAAGATGCCGTTGCGTCCGGTTTGAGTGCGGTTTTCTATCCACATGGCCTGGGGCACTTCCTCGGCCTGCAGACCCATGATGTCGCCGGCTTGATCGCCGATGCAAAAGGCACTCCCATACCGCGTCCCGATGGACATCCCTACCTGCGTTTGACCCGAACGCTCGAACCGGGCAATGTGCTGACCATCGAACCTGGTTTGTATTTTATTGAACCGTTATTGCGCAGGTGGCGTAAAGAAGGTGACGTCGGCGCGATTAACTGGGACAAGGTAGAGTCGCTGGCGCCCTTTGGCGGGATTCGCATTGAAGACAATATGCTGGTGACCGATGGCGCGCCGCGGAATTTGACCCGTGAAGCTTTTGCCGCGTTGTAATTAAGCCCGAGGGCAATGTCCACACCGGCAAGGTCATCGCCGCGAAAGCAGGCAAGACCTTGCTTCGATGAACTGTTTTTGGTGTTGGAGGGTCGCCACTCTTGCGGCGATGATTTTACCCCGGGTCAGTCCTGAACCAGCCCCAGTCCTTTTAACTGGCTGACCGGCAACTGACTGACCGGGCCGTGGTTCCAGATCGTAGCCTGGCTGTCGAGCAATTTTTGTTTTTCGGGGCTGGCCAGCCATTTGACTGCGTCCTTGACCCTGGCATCCGCTATCGCCTTGCTGACCAGTTCATCCAGTTGGGTGGTGTAGGGTTCGCCGATGATGGTACGCATGACCTTGTTGGCGGCGGTCAGGTCATCCGGGAATAAATGTTTTCCGGACTGCATGCGGTAGAGGTCTGACAGTGTCTGCATGGATGACAATGAGCAATAGGCATCATCCAGCAACCCGAAGATACCGAGGCTGTCCGGAATAACGTCATCATCTTCGATCCAGTAGGATTCAACCATTTGCAGAATGCTTGTGATTTCGGTTTCCAGACCGACATTCCTCGCCGATGTCCAGGCCACGGTCAACAAATAGGGCACTTGTTCCAGGTAGTTGTAAATGAAGCTTGAACCATGGGCTAGTTCAACCGCATTCGGTTGTGCGCCCTGCCGTTCGGCAACCGCTCTGAGCAGTTCTTGCAAGTCCAGCGCCGATTGCGGATCGGCGAACTGGTCGGAGATGATTTTTTGGATTTGAGCGGTTTCCATGCTTTTATATCAATGGCTTATGTGTTTATTCCATGTTCAAATGGATTTCAGTACTGGCTAGTTTAGCAATTTGCGGTTGCCGAAGTCAGTCCTGTATGATTTCCGAACGAATTCAGTACGTGTAATTCGGTCATTTGTCCGTTAAGGTTGCCGTTTTCCGAAGGGTCTGGGATCAACACGTGTTACTTCTGTCCATCATTTCATTATTTATCGGCCCTATCCTGTACCAGTGGATACGCAGGGGGGGCTTTGCCGCTAAGGCACTTGATTCACTGATCATTGCCGTGCTTATCATGTTGATGGCGTTTTTTTTGATCCCGGAATCATGGGCCGCGCTCGGATATAAATCAGTTGCACTGATCCTTGCCGGTTACCTTGTTCCCGGTGTGCTGGAGCAATTGATCAAGAAAGCGGCACATACGCTGCACCTGGTCAGCCTGACACTGGCCCTTGCCGGGCTCGCCCTCCATGCCATGCTCGATGGCGCCGCACTGAATGCAGGCGATGGCGCCCTGGCGCATAACCTGTCACTGGCCATCGTCATACACCGCTTTGGTGTTGGCATGATGATCTGGATGATGGTGCAACCCCTGTTTGGCAGAAGGGTCGCCATCGGGGTGCTCGTATTTGCTTCACTGGCGACCGTTGCAGGATACCTGCTGTCCGAGAAGTTACTGGTCCTGGAGGGCGACTACGCGATGTCGGCGATCCAGGCCCTGATTATCGGCATGATTGCACATAGCCTGATACATCGCAGCCACGGTGCAAGCCACCATCACTAAAGGTCAGGATTCTGCCTGTCCGGCGTGCGATAATTATCAATTGGTCTACTGTATATATGCTGATGCGTCTTAACCGGTTTCTTCAATCCATGATTTTTAGCCTGACCCTGTGCAGCGCTTTGGCGTGGGCTGATGAAGTTGAATACGTGATATCCGGTGTGGATGAGCCGATGCTGACCAATGTACGTAATCACGTGACAGCGTTCCGCATTGGCAGCAACGCCAGGCTCAATGCCAGGCTGCGCCGTAAGCTAATCGAGGATGCGGTCAATGCCTCGAAAGACGCGATGCGCCCGTACGGTTATTTTCATCCGGTCGTTGATGTCGATGTCACACCAAAAGACGCGGGGTCATGGCTTCTGAATGTCAGGGTGCAAGCCGGGCCACCGGTATTGGTACAGTCTTTGCAACTTGAACTGACGGGACCGGGCGCCAGCCTCAAGGCGCTGGAAGATTGGCGAAGCGATTTTCCCCTTGACGAAGGAGACGTGCTCGATCAGGCGGCGTGGGATAAGGCCAAGCTGAATGTGATGGGTTTGCTGGATGAAGCAGGATATATGAAAGCGGGATTCAGCCGCCATACGATTCGGGTCGATCCCGATAAGAACACGGCCCGGTTGGAATTGGTTGTGGATACCGGTCCCCAGGCGGTGATGGGCGAGGTCAAATTCAACCAGGAAATAGTGAGTGACGATGTGCTTGCCAGCCTGCGGCGATTTCAACAAGGTGGAGCATACAATGCCTTCTTAATGGAAAAATTCCGGTTGGACCTGTGGCGCTCGGGATACTTCGAGGATGTCGAAGTGGTTGAGCGTCGCGAACTGGCGGCAGACCCTCCCCGGGTCGATCTTGAAGTCAATTTCAGTCCCCGTAAAAGAAACACGTACCAGAGCACCGTTGGTTTTGGAACCGACACGCTGGCCCGTCTCCAGTTCAAGTGGGGACGTCATCTGCTGAGTTCCCGTGGTGATAATTTTGATATAGGAGCGGGCTGGCAACAAAAAGACAATCAGTTCTCTGTGCAGGGCAATTATCGATTGCCGCGAAAAACAAAGAGTCAACAGTTTTGGATCGCCTCCGCCGGCATCCAGTCAGAGACCCAGTCGCTGGAGGTATCACCGAGCGATGACCTGGAAAATCGATTTAATATTGCGCGCGGAAAGGTTAGCGATTACTGGTTAAAAGCCGGTAAAACAAGGGTGCGGAACATGCGTGGCGGGTTTGAACAGTTGTTTGAAACGGTGTATCTGCAGTTCCTGAATGAAAATCGTGATTTTCAACCGACTGAAAACGTCGATACTGAAAACGTCGATACTGAAAATCTGAACCTCAGCACGACCGAGCCATTTGGTAATCTCCTGAAAAATACCAGCAACTCCCTGGCCGTTGGCATGGATTGGGATTGGCCTGAAATCCGTGGCAGCGGTTTTCAGACCGTAGGCCACCACGAGCGGGCCTGGATATTTACTTCGAACAAGGCCTGGGGGTCAGACCTGAATTTCAGCCAGGTTTACCTGTCCACACGCTGGAACTTTTTAGCCACCGACCGCTTGAAAATATTACTTCGGGCTGAGGCAGGCTATAGTGATGCGACCAGTACGGACGTGACCGTGCCAACGATCGGCACCGAGCTGGATATTTCCGTCTCCGATTTACCGCAACTGTATCGCTTCAAAGCCGGTGGCAGCCGCAGCGTGCGTGGTTACGGGTTTCAGAGCCTGGATAATAACGGCTTGGGCTCAAACAACATATTAACTGCGAGCGCCGAAGCCGAATTTCATTTCCATGAGAACTGGAGTGTCGCGGCATTTGTTGATGTTGGTAACGCCTTTAATGACTGGAACGCGCCCCAGTTGAAACTTGGCACCGGCCTTGGATTACGCTGGTACTCCGTCATCGGCGCCCTGAGTCTGGATTTCGCCCAGGGCTGGGATCTGGATGGTGATCCCTGGCGTATACACCTGACCATCGGGACGATCTTGCTATGAGCCGCCTGAAGGCAGTGTTTTTGAATAAAGCCACGCTATTGGGGGTTCCCATCCTGCTGGTCGTATTGCTTGCGGGGTCGGCTTTTTGGTTATTGAACACCGCATCCGGTGCGGCATGGTTATGGCATCGTTTGGAAAGAATCACGCCGGTCGATGTAAGGGCTTCGAGGGTCACGGGTGACCTGGCAAGCGGTTTTGTCGTACATGACCTGGAATACCGGTCGGATAATCTTGACCTGAAGGTGCGCCGGGCAGAACTTGAAGCAGCGCCCGCTTGGTGGCCGATGACCATTCATGTGCCTAGACTGGTGTTACAGGACGTGGAAGTATTCAGCCGTTCTGCCAAAGCACCGGCGCAAGGCGCAAGCGACGGCGCGGACATCAGGACCTCACTCGAAGGACTTGGCTTACCCCTGCCGCTGGCAATAGATGATGCGGTCATAACCAATGTCACTTTCTCCCAGGATGACAAGCCCTGGCTGGCTCCGGTTGAATCGATCCACTTCCAGGTTGCGTTGGATGATCGACTGACCGTGGAGCATCTGGAAATAAAGGCAGGGGGTCTTGAGACGGGTTTGCAGGGATACTTGCAACTCAAGCCACCGTTCGAGTTGGCCGTCAACATCAACGGCCGGTTTGAAATAAGCGATGAGGCGGGTGAGAAGCCATTTTCAATGCCATATGAACTGAAGGGGACTGGTGATCTGGATAAGGTTCAGTTCAGCGCGACCAGTTTTCAATATGGTCTGCAGCTGGGAGGCGAAATACTCGATCCCTTGGTTAATCCGTCATGGGATATCAGGGCGGTTCTTGATCGCCTGTCATGGCCTCAAGGGAGTGCAGGTGAAGGTATAACGCTGTCCGATCTGAACCTCGTCAGCCAGGGGGGTATCGATGACTGGACCTTCGTGCTGGACTCCGGGTTACAAGCGGATGCGTTGGAAGATGCACGACTCGCCGTTTCCGGTTCAGGCTCATCGACCGGCGTTCAAATCAATGATGCGGCACTGACCGGACCCGCGATGGATTTGGGCTTCAACGGGAAACTGGACTGGTTTCCGCAAACTGAAGCCGGGTTAAAAGTCATCGTGAAACAACTGGACTTAACCCCCTGGCTACGCGACTGGCCCGTCGGCGAAAAGTTGGCTGGCGATGTCGAGTTGAGTTGGTCCGCGAATGGCCTGCAGATTCCAGCAAGCCAACTGACGGTGACCGGGACCGGCCTGGAAGTGCGGGTCGCAGCCGATATCGATATACAAGCCAATCGTGTCAACGCAAGTATTGACTGGCGCAAATTCAGTTGGCCATTGACCGCTGCCACAGACGGTTTCAGCAGCGAATCGGGTCAGTTGAGCATTAACGGCAGCGCCGATGACTGGGTTGCCGACGGCCAGCTGGACATCAAGGTGGGTGATTACCCACAGGGCCGGTTTGAGGTTCAGGGAAGCGGTGACCGCACTACCGCGCAACTGGTCATACCCGGTGGTGCGATACTCGGGGGCCATTTGAGCGGGGAGGCAGGCGTGGACTGGTCCGGCGTCCTGAGTTGGGATGCCGCTATACAGGCTCAAGGTATCGACCCGGAACCACTGCTGCCCGGATGGCCGGGTCAGCTGGATTCGGAAATTGAAATCAGCGCACATGGCCTGCCACGGCAAACTCAAATCAATCTCGTGGCACTACAGGGTCTGTTGCGTGGTGTGGCCATTCGCGCCCATGGCGGTCTGGATGTGACAGATAACGGTCTCATATTCAAACGTTTGGAAGTTAAAACTGACGAAGCTGTGTTGACACTCAATGGCGGGGTGGCGGAGCCTGACGGCGTTACGGCCAGGTTTAGCGGCGATTTGCCGTCCAGCCTGTTACACGGTGCCCGCGGCAGCCTTGAAGTGGAAGGCCGTTATTCGAGTTTTGCCAGTCGACCCGTGCTGGAGTTGCAACTGCAGGCGCTTGACCTTGCCTGGGAGGGGCTCAGCATCGCGAAGCTGGACGTCAGTACTCCTGAGCTTGAGATATCCGGGCCGTTACCGGCGTTACAACTGGATGCCACGGAACTGACCTGGAACGATCTTTTAATTGATGAGCTTTCACTGGCTTTCGCCCCTGCCGGTGAACAGATGGAGCTGAAGGCAAACCTCGCGGGTGAGCACCTGGTTCTGAGAAGCTTGATGAACCTGACGCCCGGCAATACGGATGAACTCCTCAGCAAAAACTGGCAGGGCGTGCTCAAACAGCTGGATGTTGAGGCCGGCCCGGCCTATATTTTCGAACTTTCCGAACCTGCGGCATTCGCCTGGTCTCCGGATTCTACCTTGATCGGGCCCTTATGCCTGTCCGAGAATGCAGGTGCGTCACTGTGTCTCGATATTGACTATCAAAAAAATGGTGACTGGTCGCTCGTAGCTGACGCTACGGCGCTTCCGTTTGATTATCTGCGCGATATCCTGGAACTGGATGTCCACTTCGAACAGTTGCTGGAAGGTCATATGGAGTGGCACCAATCGCATGGCCAGGCTCCAACCGGCGGCGCCGAGTTCCGCATTTCCGCGGGGCGCATATTGGACCTGCTCGATGACGAAGTGCTTGCAGAGACCAATGAAGGCAGGTTTGCCTTTACTTTGCAAAATGGCAATTTGGAATCCGGTGTCCTGGATATCGAGTTTCCAGGAACCGGGTTTATCGATGTCAATTTCAATGT
>DATCZY010000273.1:0-2408 GCA_036525655.1 Lysobacterales bacterium
TAACAACAGCTCATCCCTCAGCCCTGAAGAGGTCGCTTTTAACGGTGCCTGTTATACCTCTAAAAAAGACGCCGATGATGTAAAAATCAAATACCTGCGCGCCTCTTTCCTGTGGGACGCAAGCGACGATCTGCGGTTCCAGCTAACCTACCAGAGACAGGACGATGATATTGGTGGCCGGCGCAGCACCACCAAGGGTGCTGATTATTTTGGCAACCAATATGGCGATGACGACAATGGCTCGACTTTCCTGGAACCTTCGGAGCGTGATGTCGAATTACTCAACCTGGACATCGCCTGGGATCTTGGTTTCGCGACCTTGACGTCCAATACGTCCAACTACAACCACGACGGACACGGCTGGCGGGACAACACCAGCCTGTGGGTCACCGATCGTAGCCAGGACACCACTTTCACCAACTGGTTCGAAATCCTGTACACGGGCAACCCAAGGGCCGCAGCCTATGTAAATGCCGGATTCGACGAGAGTGCATTTGTACAGGAATTACGCCTGGTATCCGATGCTACCGAGGACAGCAAGATAGACTGGATCTTGGGCGCTTATTACATGGACCAGGACCGCTCCACCACCAACTTCAGTTACCTGCTGGGCCTGAATGAATATGGCAAGGCATGTCCCCAGTTGGGAGAAGCCTGCAGGGCCTACGGCGACTGGTGGGCGGGTGGGTACGACTTGTCGGAAATCGATTTTTACTACGACCGCAAAGAGAACTTCAAGGATAAAGCGCTTTACGGCGAACTTACCTGGCATGTGGCCGATACCTTTCACGTCAATTTCGGTTTACGCTGGATAGACAATAAGCTGACCAACCGCACAGCCATGGACTTCCCCCTGTTTGAAGGGGTCGTTGTTCCTTATGTAGACTATCCATCGCAAAAAGAAAGCGACGTTCTGTTCAAGGTCAACCTTTCCTGGGATATAGCCGACAACAGGATGGTCTATGCCACCTACTCCGAAGGATTCCGTCGGGGTGGCGCCAATGCGATCCCCACATCCGGCTTTTTTGAAGAGTTGAATCCGGAAACCGTGCAGTTCTACAAGGCCGATACGGTCGATAACTACGAGTTGGGTATCAAGGGCAGCACCGACCGCTGGAGGTATTCTGCAAACGTATTCTATGTAGACTGGCATGACCCGCAACTCAATACAGCCACCGCGTGGTGGGGCTTCTTCATGGCTCAAAATGGTGACTCCGCAGCCACCAAGGGCCTCGAACTCGAAGCCACCTGGGCGGCCACCGACAACCTGCTGGTGAACTTTGGCTACTCGCATGTCAGCGCCAAGCTGACCGATGACCTGTATCAGCCGCAGACAGGCGGACTGATCGCCAAAGACGGCCACCGCTTGCCCGGCACCGCGGAAAATGTTGCGACCGTGAGCCTGGATCACCGTTATGGTCTGAATAACGGCTGGACCCTGGCTTCACGCTTGCTGGCCTATTACCAAAGTGATTCCATCAACTCGGTTCAGGATACTTCAATCCAGGACAGGTTCGGATCGTTCATGCTGTTCAATGCATCGGTGGCGATTATCACCGAGCACTGGGACTTCTCGCTGTTTGGCAAGAACCTCGGCAACGAAGAGGGCATCACGGGTTCTTATCCGGAAGCCTATATGAGCACGGATACCGGTATATTCGAAAATTATTACGGCAACAACCAGCGTAATTACATTTCGACGCCGCGTACCTTTGGTATCAGCGCCACCTATCGTTTCCGCTAGGGGTATTGGCCTGGATCGACGAAAACCGGGCTGCGGCCCGGTTTTTTATACCACTCCGGATGACAGCAGGATGTTAGGATAAAAAAGTTTAATGCCAGGTGAGTCGCACATGAGGCCAGTGAGGGAAACCAGCGCGCAATTGCAGCAAAGCGTGTGGCTGAGTATGCGTCGCAAAGATATCAAACAGGCGATTAAATCCTGCAACCTTCTGAATAAAACCTATCCGGAATTTGCGCCCGGATGGTTCGCGGCCAGTCATCTGGCGCAACTGCTCAAGCAACCGGAACTGGCGCTCAAGACCATCGATCGGGCGTTGACGCTTGAACCGGTCAACCGTGAATGGCGATTGCACCGGGTTGCCTGCCTTGTCATGTGTGGAGAAATACAATCGGCGCGTGAGTCACTGACCGGGTTGATGGCCGATCACAACGACGCTTTTGAGAATGATGCCACGCAATTATCGCAACTGGCGTTCCTGTGCAACCGTCTGGACATGCATGCGCAGGCCGAAAACCTCTACCTGCAGTTGACCGTGCGTGAACCCGGCAATGGCGGTCACTGGTTTAACCTGGCCACCCTGCAGCGGTTCCAGGGTCGCTTGCAAGAAGCCGAAAGCAGCCTGGAAAAAGCCATCAGTCTGAATCCGGCCGACTTTGACGCCTAC
>DATCZY010000274.1:0-2480 GCA_036525655.1 Lysobacterales bacterium
GTGTTGATAGTCATGACAGCCTCACTTCCTGAACATTTCGAGCATGCGACGGGTGACAGCAAAACCACCCACGATGTTGATACTGGCGATTGCCGCGGTTGCGATTGCGATCCACTTGATGGCCTCGCTGTCGGAACTGACCTGCAGCAAGGCGCCGATGATGATGATGCTGGAAATCGCATTGGTAACGCTCATCAGCGGTGTGTGCAAGGCGGCTGTAACATTCCAGATCACCATGTAGCCGACGAAGCAGGCCAGCACGAACACGGTGAAGTGCGCCATGAAGGAGGCAGGTGCGACGGCGCCCAGTCCCAATAAGCCGAGACCGGCGATAACCATGCCGATAATGGGGCCCCAGACAGATGGTTTTTTCTTTGCAACCACCGGTGCCGGTGCCGGCTTCGGTTTGGACGGAGCCACCGAAAGTTTCGGTGCCGGTGGTGGCCACGTCGTCTTGCCGTCCAGGCACACGGTGGCGCCGCGAATCACTTCGTCTTCCATATTGACCAGGATCTTGCCGTCTTTCTCCGGCGTCAGGTCGGTCAGCAGGTGGCGCAGGTTGGTCGCATATAACTGGCTTGATTGCGTAGCCAGGCGGCTGGGTAAATCGGTGTATCCGATCAGTGTCACACCGTTGTGGGTGACGACTTCACCGGGTACGGTCAGTTCGCAGTTGCCGCCCTGTTCGGCGGCGAGGTCGACCACGACGCTGCCGTCTTTCATGGATTCCACCATCGCCTTGGTGATCAGGCGCGGTGCCGGCCTGCCGGGTATCAGCGCGGTCGTGATGATGATATCCACATCCTTGGCCTGCTCGGCAAACAAGGCCATTTCCGCCTTGATGAATTCATCGCTCATGACCTTGGCGTAACCGCCTTCTCCCGAGCCATCCTCGTCGGCGAAATCCAGCATCAGGAACTCAGCGCCCATGCTTTCGATCTGCTCCTTAACTTCGGGGCGGGTATCGAATGAACGCACGATGGCGCCCATGCTCTGTGCGGCGCCGATGGCAGCGAGGCCCGCGACACCAGCACCGATCACCAGCACCTTGGCGGGCGGCACCTTGCCGGCAGCCGTGATCTGACCGGTGAAGAAGCGACCGAAATGCTGGGCGGCTTCGACCACGGCGCGGTAACCTGCAATATTTGCCATCGAACTCAGCGCGTCCATTTTCTGGGCGCGTGAGATGCGTGGAATACTGTCCATGGCCATGGCCGTTACGCCCTTGTCTGTCAACTTCTGCAACAGTTCGGGGTTTTGCGCAGGCCACAGGAAGCTGATAAGCGTCTGGCCCGCTTTAAGACGTGCCGCCTCCTCCTCGGAGGGTCCACGCACTTTCAAAATGATGTCGGAATCGCGCCAGATTTCATCTGCAGAAGCGATGGAACATCCAACTGCCGAATAACTCGCGTCGGAATAATTCGCGGCGGCGCCAGCATTGGTTTCAACCGCTATATCAAAACCCATTTTCATTAACTGGGCGGACACTTCTGGGGTGGTGGCTACACGCTTTTCACCTGCGAATAACTCCTTCGGTACACCGATTCTCATAAAAAATCTCCGGATGATTTGCCTTTTAAAGCTTGGATTACGTCAATTAATGATCTCGTTCTTCTATGTTTAACAGCGCGGTCAGTGAAAACCGGCCTGCTGAAAATTAAAGTTGAACGCGAGTATACCGACAAAACTCGGCAATTCTACGATCTAGGTCAATAAATCCCTCATTGATCAGCAATTTCTATTTTTTTATTTGCACCCGGTGCGGGTGTGGATAATGGTATTTAAGTTGACCTGCCTTGCGAGTGTCTGGAACCCCGGCCTAGATGACCTGGCTGCGCAGGGTTTCGAGTCTTTCCAGGGTGCCCACGTCATGCCAGGCGCCTTTGTAAAATTCGCCCGTCACCCGGTGCAGCGCCATCGCTGCCTGCAACAGCGGCACCACCGAAAAGTCGCCAGCGGATGCGGAAGCGAAGAACCGCGGATGGTACACGCTGATACCGCTGAAGGTATGGCGCGGCTGGGAGCCTGCACTGACGTAACCGCCTTGCAGTGCGAAATCACCGTTGGGGTTGTGCGCGGGGTTGGGCACCAGCAGCAGGTGCGCCCAGTCGCACTTGACCGCGCGCAGGCGGGCGAAGGGATAATCCGTCCAGAGATCGCCGTTGATCACCAGGAAGGGCGCGCCGCCGAGCAACGGCAGCGCCTTGAAGATCCCGCCACCGGTTTCGAGCGCTTCGGGCTGCTCGTCCGACCAGTGGATGTGAAGGCCCCATCTGCCCCCGTCACCCAGTGCGGCCGGCAGCAGGTCTCCGAGGTGGCCCTGGTTGATGACGACTTCGCGGAAACCGGCCGCCGCCAGCCTTTCGAGGTGGTATTCGATCAGGGGCTTGCCGCCGACCTCCACCAGCGGCTTGGGCAACTCGTCCGTGAGCGGGCGCAACCGCTCGCCGCGGCCCGCGGCCAGGATCATGGCGCGCACT
>DATCZY010000275.1:0-7300 GCA_036525655.1 Lysobacterales bacterium
GGTGTCTCGGGCAGTGCCGGCAATGTACAGACCACGTGCGATGACCAGTATATAGACGAGCATCAGCAATGTAACACCGATCAGACCAAACTCCTCGGACAACACGGCCAGGATAAAGTCGGTATGACGTTCAGGAATAAATTCAAGATGCGACTGCGTGCCGTTCAGCCAGCCCTGGCCGGTTAAACCGCCGGATCCCACAGCTATTTTTGACTGGATGATGTTCCAGCCATCACCCAGTGGATCGGCCTCTGGGTTCAGAAACGTGCGCACACGGTCGCGTTGGTACTCCTTCATGACCATCCATAGAACCGGAGCCGCAGCGGCGGCGAGACCTGCAAAACCGAACAAAATCCGCCAGCGCAATCCGGCCAGATAAAGCGTAAATACACCGCTGGCAGCCACGAGCAACGCGGTGCCAAGGTCGGGTTGCCGATAGATCAACAGCGTGGGAATCATCAATATTCCAATGGTCACACCGATCGCTTTCCAGTCCGGCGGCAACACCTTCGGGTGCAAATACCAGGCAACCATCATGGGCACAGCCAGTTTCATCAGTTCGGACGGCTGAAAGCGAAACAAGCCAAAATCCAGCCAACGCTGTGTGCTACGGCCAACACCCAGCGCCAGGGTTGCGAGCAGCATGGCGATACCGAGACCATACAACCACGGTGTCCATGTCCTCAGAATGCGCGGCGGAACCTGGCTGATGACCAGCATGACCAATAGTCCGAAACCGAGCCGTATAACCTGCCGGTCGACCACCGCCATGTCCTTTCCCGAAGCACTGTAAAGCACGAAAAGACCGAAACTCATGATCAACAACAGCAAAAACAGCAGCACCGGGTCCAGCCGCGGTGCGCCCGCCCATGCCGGTAACCAGCGTTTCATGGCTGCTGCACCATATCGATCCACTGGCCCTGCGCAAGTTCCTGGTCCAGCCAGGCATCGAGCGTCACACGCGCCACCGGCGCTGCGGCTTTTGACCCACCGCCGCCATGCTCGACAACCACCGCGATCGCGATCCGGGGCGCTTCCACCGGCGCGAACGCAATAAACCAGGCATGATCGCGCAGATGCGCGGCGACCGTTGCCGGCTCGTCCCGTTTGTTGGCAGCAAGTTGATAAACCTGCGCGGTGCCGGTCTTGCCGCCTATCCGGAAATGGGCATCAACAGCCACACCCTTGGCGGTGCCGTGCAAGCCGTTAACCACCCGGTCCATGCCCTCCAGGATCGTCTGCCAGTCCTTCGGATCAACCACCGGTATCTGCATTTCCAGGGGGGCATTGATGCGCTTGGCCCTTTCAACACCCGCCGGCTTGGTGGCATACAAGAGCCGTGGCGAGTAACGTTGGCCGCCATTAACCAATGCCGCCACCGCGTTGGCCAACTGCAATGGCGTCACCACGTTGAAGCCCTGGCCGATGCCGGCGATCACGGTCTCACCCGGATACCAGGGCTCCTCAAGCGCTGCACGTTTCCATTCACGCGAAGGCAGCAGGCCCTTGCCTTCGCCGGGTATGTCTATCCCCGTTGCCGCCCCAAAGCCAAACTGTGAGAGGTAATCGTGCATACGGTCAATGCCCAAATTCATGGACAGCTGGTAAAAATAGGTATTCACCGACTGCTCCAGCGCAGAGCGCATATCCACCCAGCCATGCCCGGTTTTCTTCCAGTCGCGGTAGGGGCGATCATAACCTTTGATAAAAAATTTACCGTTTGAAAATACCCGGGTTTCGGGCGTAACCACACCGAGTTCCAACCCGGCCAACCCGACGAAGGGTTTAAGCGTCGATCCGGGTTCGTAACCACCGTTAAGCGCCCGGTTGAACAATGGCCGCCCGGGGGCATTGAGAATCTCACGATAGGCTTCCTGGCTGATACCACCCACGAAAGCATTCGGGTCGTAGGCCGGTTTGCTGACCAGTGCGATGACACTGCCATCGACCGGATCGATCGCCACCACCGAACCCGGGCGATCTCCGAGGGCATCCCAGGCTGCCTGTTGCACGGCGACATCGATGGATAACACGAGATCCGTGCCGGGTATCGCATCCTGCCTTTCCAGCACTTTCAAAACCCGTCCGCGGACGTTGGTTTCGACACGTTCGAAACCGCTGACTCCATGCAGTTCCTTTTCCTGAAACTGCTCTATACCGATCTTGCCAATGGTGCGTGTTCCTCGGTAATTGCCTTCGTCCACCCTGGAAATGTCGTCCGCGTCCAGACGGCCGGTATAACCCAGAATATGTGTCAAAAGCTCACCGTAAGGGTAATGCCTGGACAAATAAGGAACGACGTCGACACCCTGAAACCGATGGCGGTTGACCGCGAAACGCGCAACCTCGCGTTCGCTCAGGTTGAATTTCAATGGAACGCTGTCGAACACCCGGTAATTATGGCGTGATTTTTCGAAGGCCTTGCGGTCATCATCGGTCAGGTCGATATAGGCGGACAATTCATCCAGTAAGGCACCCAGGCCCTGCGATTTACCGGGTACTTTCTCCGGGATGATCTCCAAACGGTACGCCGGCACGTTTTCAGCGATCACACGCCCGCGGCGGTCGTAAATAATGCCGCGGTTGGGTACCACCGGGCGTACCGCCACGCGGTTACTTTCCGAACGTGTTGAAAAGCTGTCAAAGGCAACAACCTGCAACCAGACATAACGTCCAAGCAGTGCCAGGATACACAGGGCAATAATAAAAAAACCCACCCACGCCCTTTGCTCGAAGAGCCGGCGCTCATCCCGTTCGTCCTTGATAGCACGATTTGTCTTATAACTGATCACGTCTTGTGCTGGCGCGACATGGCGCGTATTCGGTCGAGAAAAAGAAACATCCAGGGCCACAGGGCCATGCCTATCAGCGGCGGTAACCAGTACTTCCAGGTTGGCAGGGGTTCACCCAGCAGCGCGGTAATCCAGATCAGGATAATCCGGTCATTAACCAGCAGGCCCAGCACGCTGAGCGCCTGCTGCCACGGCGGGAAAAAGCGCAATCGCGAACGGAAGTGCTGCACGAGGAAGACCATGATCACCAGGCTCAGAGCGTGCAGACCCATCAGGCTGCCGCTGAGGATATCAACAACGATGCCGATCAGGAAAGCCAGGCCCAGGCTGATCATATCCTGGGTTTCCAGCGACCAGTAGACAACAACCAAAGCCACCCAGTAAGGTTTGAATGGCGCCAACACCTCGGGCAAGGGTATCAGCGACAATAACACCGCGGTCATGGTGGTAAGAAAAAACAGGCTGCGGCTTTCGCGGTTCGGTTTCATGGGATATCAACCGGGAATGGTTCGATTTTTTCCTGCAGTTCAATCAGCAGGACCTCGCGGCCGCGGTCGAGCGCGGCGAATGGCCGCAGATACACCGTGGCGAAGGCCTCACCGCTGTCGCGTTCCACACGCTCCACCTCACCGACCGGAAAGCCGGCTGGAAAACGGTCACCAAGACCTGAAGTGACAATCACGTCGCCAGGGCTGACATCGGCCTGCAACGGCACATTGGGCATCAGCAGGTGCTTCGTTTCACCATTGCCATACGCGACGGTGCGCAAGCCGGTCCGGTTGACCTGCACCGGCAGTGCGTGGTCCGGGTCGGATATCAAGCGTACGCTCGAAAAGTGCCTGTGAACGTCTTCGACCTGACCGACGATGCCCTTGCCGTCTATGACGGCCTGGCCGATGACCACGCCTTCTTCCTCGCCCCGGTCTATCCAGACCTTGTGTGAGAACGGATCCAGCGCCACCTGTTTCATTTCTGCAAATTGAAAATTATACAGCTGGCCGCGGGTCGCGCCGAGCAGGTCCCGCAATCTCTGATTTTCCTGCCTAAGGGCCGCCTGGGTTTGCACTGCACCGGACACTTTGAGCAATTGCTGCAGGAGTTGCTGGTTTTCAGCGATCAGGTCATTACGTTCACGCGTCCGCAGTTCGAGTGTCTGCAGGGCTTGAGCAGGCCAGCCGGCCAGCTGGAATACAGGTTCGAGCGCCAGTTCCATCGCGCTGCGTATGCGCGGAACATAGTGTCCGAGCTGGTCCATGAACATCAACACGATCGCCAACAGGATATAGATCATCAAGCGGGCGGTGCGTGTGCCTTCCTCGCCAAACCAGCGACCGGGACCTGATGATTCTGTATGTGCCAAATTCTTATCGTGTACCTGAATAGCCAGGCGCAGTCACCTGGCACGGTATGCCTTTAATTGCCGGAAATCCGTTGGATTTTACCGTCCGAGCGGGGAACAACCAACAGGCTCCTAATTCGTGGTGAAAAAATCACCGTGATTTTCATCCATCAGTTCGAGTGCGCGTCCACCGCCCCTGGCGACGCAGGTGAGCGGATCATCCGCGACGAAGACCGGCAAACCGGTTTCCTCGGAAATCAGTCGGTCCAGGCCCTTGAGCAATGCGCCACCACCCGTCAGCACGATACCGGTTTCCACCACGTCCGCACACAACTCGGGCGGTGTTTGTTCCAGCGCCGCCTTGACCGCCTCGAGGATCGTGGCCAGGCTTTCAGTCAGGGCTTCGAGCACTTCGTTGCTATTGATGGTAATCCGTCGTGGCACGCCCTCGGCGAGGTTGCGGCCCGAAACGGATAGCTCTTCGGCCTCTTCATCCGGCCACGCACGACCGATCATGATCTTGATCTGCTCGGCGGTGGATTCGCCAATCAGTGTACCGTAATTGCGCCGCACGTAATTGACAATGGCCTCGTCAAATTTATCACCGCCAACACGCACCGAGTTTGAATATACCAGGCCGTTGAGCGATATGACCGCGACTTCAGACGTACCGCCGCCAACGTCCAGTACCATCGCGCCACGTGCCTCGTGTACCGGAATACCGGCGCCGATTGCAGCCGCCATCGGTTCTTCCACCAAAAACACCTCGCGGGCGCCGGCGCCTTCGGCCGATTCTTTAATGGCTTTGCGCTCGACCTGGGTGGAGCTGCATGGCACGCACACCAGTACGCGCGGGCTGGGGCGGAGCCAGCGTGATTCGTGAACTTTTTTGATAAAGTGCTGAAGCATCGCTTCGGTCATGTTGAAATCGGCGATCACACCGTCTTTCAGTGGCCTGACGGTACGAATGTTGCCAGGCGTACGGCCCAGCATTCGCTTGGCTTCAGCGCCTACGGCTGCCACCGACTGCGGCCCGCCCGGACCGCGGTCCATACGCACGGCCACGACCGAAGGTTCGTTGAGCACAATGCCCTTCCCACGCACATACACCAGTGTGTTTGCCGTACCTAAATCGATAGATAAGTCATTTGAAAAAAGACCACGAAGACTCTTGAAAACCATGTTGTTATGTTCCGGGGAAGAAAGTCGGGTTAAGACCCGCTAATGTATCAGCCAGCCCACCTTTCAGCAAGCAGTGCGGCCCTTCGCACGCTTCTTTAACCCCGTTTTTAATAATCTTCCAGCCATCCCGGCAAAATCCGTTAAAATGTCGCTTGCAGTTAATCAGAATTTCTAAAAAATAGGTACGGACAAGGTATGTCGGCATTAATTTGTGGTTCCCTGGCTTATGACACCATTATGGTTTTCCCCGAACGCTTCAAGGACCATATCCTTCCGGATAAGGTACACATGCTCAACGTGTCTTTCCTGGTTCCCGAAATGCGCCGCCAGTTTGGCGGGGTCGCCGGTAACATTTCCTATAACCTCAAGTTGCTGGGTGGCGACCCTTATCCGATGGCCACCGTCGGTGATGATTTCGGCCCCTACCAGAGACGCCTGGAGTCACTGGGCATATCCACACGTTACATCCGTCATCTCGAGGGCGAGTTCACACCGCAGGCCTTTATAACCACCGATTTTGACGATAACCAGATCACGGCTTTCCACCCCGGCGCCATGATGGAGAGCCAGTTAAACAAGGTGGCCAGCGCAGAGGGTATCAAGATCGGCATCGTTGCGCCGGACGGCCGCGAGGCGATGTTGCAGCACAGCCGCGATTTTGAACGACTTGGCATTCCGCATATTTTTGATCCGGGCCAGGCCATGACCCTGTTCGACGGTAACGACCTGAAGACCTTTATCCACCAGGCCAACTGGCTGGTCGTCAACGACTACGAGTTCCAGCTGGTCCGTGAACGCACCGGCATGGGTAAAAAGCAGATTGCAGAACAACTCGAGGCATTGATCATCACCCGTGGCGGCGATGGCTCCAGCCTCATCACCAAGACCGGCGAGGAGCTCATCGAAGCGGTCAAACCCACCGCTATACTGGACCCGACCGGTTGTGGCGACGCCTATCGCGCAGGGCTGATTTATGGCCTGCTGAACAACCTCGACCTGGTAACCGCATGCCGCATCGGCTCGGTGATGGGCTCTTTGAAAGTGGCCGTGCAGGGGCCACAAAACCACACGCCCACGCTGGATGAGATCGTCGGCTGCTTTAAAAAAGCTTTCGGATACTCGTTTATCAACTGAATTCGGCAAAACTTACGTCTGACCGGGGTTTTACGGTTGACAATCGGCTCGCGTAAAAGGAAAATTGCCGCCCCCGACCGCAATGGTACGGGTGGATATAAGATATGAATAAGGTGATGTAGCTCAGTTGGTTAGAGCGCGGCACTCATAATGCTGAGGTCGGTGGTTCAAATCCACCCATCACCACCAATTCAATCAATCACTTACGATCAATCACGATGCCTTTACATTCTCTCGGGGTGCAAGAGGGGTGCGAAAACGCATCAAACTCTGCCCATTACCCATTCTTTTATGCAACAAAACTGCGCTGGAGAGGATGGAGTGGCTCAGGGGATGTTCCACGTCACTGAAGTGCAATTCCCGGAAGGCTTTAGCGTACACATCAACGCCCGCGGAACCTGGACAGGGATTGTGAGCGGAAATGAGGGAATGTGGCTTGAAAAATTCAATGAGATGCTTCCGAGAAGCGAAGAAAACACTGTGTATACCTTTCAGCGAATTCTTACAGTCCTGGGGCAGGGCCGGGGGAACGATTTCTTCCTGACGGTTAACGTCCATGTAACTATAATAAGCGGTGAACTCACCACGTATGTTGAATCCGTAAGAGTTGTATGCACCATCTGATTGCGTAAAACCTTTTATCGATTTTTTGAACGGGGTATCGTTGAAAATCGCTGATTGCGATGGATGACAATCTGGAGCCGTCAATCACTGGCGGCTCTTTCCTCAACACCAGGTAAGGCGCGCTTGGCAGACCTGAATATCTTGGACACCATAAAAGGCACGGTTAGTTAATGGTTGCTCACGCCTAGTGCGGGGGGCCTTTTTCTAAAATGGATACAAGATCTCTCGC
>DATCZY010000276.1:0-4516 GCA_036525655.1 Lysobacterales bacterium
TGAAGACAGCAACGAAGACGATATCGCCATTACAAAGGAGGGCGTAACACTTCTCATCGACCCGCTGAGCTTTCAATACCTGATGGGCGCAGAGGTCGATTACAGTGAAAACCTGCAGGGCGCGCAATTTGTCATCCGTAACCCAAACGCTGCAACCACCTGTGGTTGTGGCTCCTCTTTTTCAGTTTGAGTCTTATGGCCGCGTCCGGAACGGACCACCTGGCACGTTCAAGACGTAACCAATTTACCGCCGTTCGTCTCAACCGCGAAGCGGAGTTACGCGACGATGCACAATGGGTAGCCAAGACACTTACCGATTCGAACACGCGCCTGGTGCCGCTATGGCGTAGCCGCAGCCTGCTCGAACGCACCACCGAGGGCACCGTTGCGATTTACCTGTCTCCAACCGAACTCGATCAACCGGACCGTATCCAGCCACCCACCCTGTTGGGTAATGATGGCAAACGCGAATACTTTGCCGTATCGGTAACGGACCAGCAGAAAGATGCCATCCTGGCGAAACTTCCCGAGGCCCAGTTTGCGGACCTGAGGCGGGCTTCGATTGATATGGCGGCCAAGCACGCCGGCATACTCGCCTACGCCAAGGCCCTGCACTACTGGCAGCATCGCCACACGTTCTGCGGTGTATGCGGTAACCCCAACCTGTTGCGCTCGGCTGGCCACCGCATGGTATGCAGCAATGAGGAGTGTGCACGCGAAACCTACCCGCGCATCGACCCGGCCATCATCGTACTGGTGACACACAAGGATTTCTGCCTGTTGGGACGCAACGCCAAGTGGCGTTCCAGGCATTTCTCCACGCTGGCCGGATTCGTGGAACCCGGCGAGAGCCTGGAGGATGCCGTGGTGCGTGAAGTTTATGAAGAAGTCCAGTTACAACTGGCGGACATCCGCTACGTGTCGTCACAACCGTGGCCATTTCCTGCCTCCGCGATGTGTGGTTTCTATGCAGAGGCGGTCGACCGGAACTGCGGCATCAGCGATGAAGTCGAGGAGACCCGATGGTTTACCGTTGAGTCCCTGACACAGGCTGTTATCAACGACGAGGTGCGTTTATCGCCCCCCGTTTCGATCGCTTTCAGACTTCTGGCCGACTGGTATCGCAATAATGGCGGCGGTAACCTCGAAAAGCTGGTGCGCCGGCAGCGAGCCATGAATGTTCCGGTGTCAAACTGTTAGAATAGTTGTATTGATACAATGGATTCACAAAAACGTCACAGGCGCGTTTAGAAAAGGCATGGGTCGATGACCATTATCTCTATACTGATTGCATTTACACTTTGCCATTTTGTGCGTGAACTGCGCCATCTGCGTCGCTATGAATGGGTGAATTCATTTACAAAATTCTGCAACGAAAAGTTCAAAAATATACCCGGATGGTCAGGCCCCACCGGCTTCCTGGTCATTATTGGCCTGCCGCTACTTGCAGCCTACATCGTCAGCAACCTCTTGTATTCAGTGCTGGGTCAGATCGGTGAGTTCATTTTTGCCATTGCCGTACTGATTTACACCTTCGGTCCACGCGACCTGGATATCGATGTACGCAAGGTCATCACTGCGGATGATGAAGACCAGCAAAAAGAGGCCCTGGAGAACTTGCTGGACGGCCCCATCCCGGCAGACGAGGATGCCTGCCAGACAACCGCCATCGACGCGGTTTTCCGTAAGGCCCTGAAGCGCTGGTTTGCGATTATTTTCTGGTTTGCCGTACTTGGCGTTTACGGCGCCCTGCTTTACCGCCTGGCGGTGTGGCTCAGCAGCGACGACTTCGAGCTTTTCGATGAGCAAAAAGATTTGGTCACCAGCCTGTGCAAGATCATGGAATGGCCGGTTGCACAGTTGATGACGCTTTCCCTCGCCGTTGCCACGGATTTCGATTCCGTGTACCGCGCATGGAAGCAATATCACTACGAACGCGGCCATGGCCTTTTTGAGGGTAATAACGAGTTCATGTTGACCAGTGCACGTACGATCGTAAAAACCGGACATGCGGAAAATGACGGGTATGCGGATCAGTTACAGGGCCCGATGGCAAGCATCAAGCTGTCTATGGACCTGGTCTGGCGTTCACTGGGCGTCTGGGCCACGGTGCTGGCAATACTGCTGCTGGTGAACGTGATTTCATGACCGGGCGCCCGGCCCGGGCCTCTGTTGGCCGGATTCTGCTCGCCCTCGTCTTCTTTAGCGGATTGGGCGCCGCACAGGCATCAAGCGCCGCTATTACTCTATTACAAGCCAATGGGGATACCCTTTCCCTGGACAAACCCGCGGAAAGCATCGTCACGCTGGCGCCGAATCTGGCCGAACTGGTATTTGCCGCGGGCGCCGGCGAGCATCTTAAAGCGGTTGTCGAGTACAGTAATTTCCCAGCCCGAGCCGCACAAATCCCCCGCGTAGGTGATGCCTTCCGGGTCGATCTGGAGCGGATTGTCGAGCTGAACCCGGATCTTGTGATCGCATGGAAATCGGGCAACCCACAGACCGCCTTGCAAAAGCTGCAGCAACTGGGCATCAGGGTCTGGCAGGTTGAAATCACCCGACCGGAGGAAATTGCCGACGTAGTGGACAACATATCCAGGGCTGCCGGCACTGAATCCACCGGTGCACCCGCAGCCCGGCAATTACGCACCAGCCTCGCCGATCTGCAGCAAAAAAATGCGGGCAAGGATCCGGTGGACTACTTTTACCAGATCTCACCGCGCCCGTTGTACACGATCAATGGCGAGCACATCATCAGCCGTAGCCTGGCCATTTGCGGTGGCCGTAATGTCTTTTCGGACCTGAAGGCCCTGGCTCCACAGATCAGTCGTGAATCGGTTATCATGGCGAATCCGCAGGTGATGATCGCCCCGGAAACCTCGGGCGAACCAGCCGCGTTGCTGACCTGGGGGGAATGGCCCCAGTTACAGGCTGTTCAAAACAGTGCACTACTTTACCTGCCAGCCGACGAAATCAGCCAGGCAACACCGCGTTTATTGAGCAGCATTGATTTGGCCTGCGAGCTTCTGGATGAGGTGCGCAAGAAACTCAAAAAACTGGAGAAATAATGACAACAAGCATCGTTTCATCCCCCGTAGGCGTTATGACCGTGCTTATCGCACTCGTTACATTCTGGTTCTGGCTGGAACAAACAACACGCTGGAAATTATTCAATTACCTGCCGCCACTGGTATTTATCTATGCCACGCCGGTATTGCTTTCGAATTTCGGTCTCATCCCGCATGAGAGCGCAGCCTATGATTTTCTGCGTCACTACGGCTTGCCGATATTTATCGTACTCATGCTCATCAAGGTGGACGTCGTCAGCGCTGTGCGCATCATGGGCAAAGGTGTATTTGTCATGCTGCTGGGCAGCATTGGTGTGGTGTTCGGCGGCGTCGTGGCCTACAAGCTGGGACAGACACTGAGCTATGGCGACTACTTTCCACTGGCACAGGACAGTTGGCGCGCCTTTGGCACGCTGGCCGGTAGTTGGATTGGCGGCACCGGCAATATGACAGCCGCATTCGCCGGTCTGGAAGGTGCGCCGACGGATCTGACCATGGCCGCCGCAGCCGATCAAATGGTCTACCTGATCTGGCTACCCATACTGTTGGGCAGTAAATCGTTTGCCGACCGGTTTAATCGCTGGGTCAAGGTGCCACCCGGACGTTTGCAGGCGATGGAGAGTGCCGCGGCCAGTTTCAAAAGCACCGAAAGCGCACCAACCATGACCAGCCTGCTTTATCTCGGCCTGCTAGCCATTGGATTCACCTGGATCTCACTGGGCTTGTCGGAGGTATTACCGCCGGTAGTAATCGGCGGCGCCACCGTCATTACGGCGGGTACCTGGCTGATACTGCTGGTGACCACGCTGGCGCTGCTGGCGTCGGTTACACCGGCACGCAAACTGCCGGCAGCGCAGCCCATTGCCATGGCCATCATTTATATTTACGTGGCAAGGGTGGGCGCCACCATGGATCTGAGCGTTGTGGATTGGGACAAGATGATCGGGTTTATTGCCATGGCTTATGTATGGATTTTTATCCATGGCCTTTTCATACTCACCGGGGCCTGGATTTTCCGCGTTGACATCCACACCGTCGCCATCGCATCGGCGGCCAATATCGGCGGTGCGGCATCTGCGCCCATCGTGGCGGCTCATCACCGTGAAACCCTGGTGCCGGCTTCTATACTGATGGCGCTGCTCGGTTACGCCCTGGGCAATTACCTGGCCATCCTGACCGGGCGCATCGGCCAGTTGATCAGCTGATAAAAAGCGGGGCTTTAAGGGCAGGTGCATAGTTGAATGACGCCGGGCGGGCACTGGCTTGCCGGCCGGGGAACGCATTTGTCTGAACCAGGGTGCGTCGACTCACAATGCGGATGTCGATGGCTATTCGCGTAGTGCCAGAAGGCCCTAAAAGATTGAATTCAGCCCGCCACCGTTGAGGTGCCATTGAAAGAAGTTCAGGACCCAGATAAATATCAGCCAGGCTGCCAGCGGCAACATCAG
>DATCZY010000277.1:0-3433 GCA_036525655.1 Lysobacterales bacterium
CGGAACATGAGGGAATCGGACGGCCGGTAAAGCATACCGAGCTTGCCATTGGTAGTGCTGCCGAAAGTGCTGTAATGCGAATAGCGCACGGCGGCCTGCAGGCTCAGATCCTCGACCATCTTTTTGCCGGACACCAGCGGCACGTCAAACTCCACGTAGGCCTCGCTCAAATGGTACTTGCCATCGGTACCCTCGCGCGGCGCGGAAGTCGTCGTGCGGTAGGTGTTCACGCGTGGTGAGGCGTTGATGTAATCATCCGGTACGTCGACACCCTTTTCCTCGCGATATTCAACACCGGCTGCAAAGGCCAGGGTGCCGGCCGGCATCTCGAACAGGTCGCCGGTGAAGTTATAGGTAAAATCGAACTGCTCCGCCTTGTTGTAATCGCGGCCGGTGTAGTTGATGTAATCGACCATCTCAGATGTCAACGGGTTGAACAGGTTGACCGGAACGCAACCCGCGGTCAGGTCTGAAATATTCCCCGGGATACCCGAACTGTCGCAGGCCAGCATACCCAGCGCCAGCTTGTCCAGATCGATCTGGTTGACCGAGAGGAAGTCGGCCTCGTTTCGCGCCCAGGAAACAAAGCTGTCCCATGCCCAGCCATTTGAGAAATCACCGGCAAGACCCGCGCCGAAGCGCATGGTCTTAACCTTCTGCTGATTATCACGTTGACCGTTGTCCTCGAAGAAATTGTTGATACGGAAATCACTACCCGAGAATGTAATACCAAACGGATTGACGCGCGGGTCATTGGCAATCGTGAAACCGCGACTGCCTCGAATCACGGGGGCCACGCCGCTGAACAACTGATCGGATTTACGTTCGGTGTACAGCGCTTCGAGGTTAAAGGTCATGTTGTTGCCAAACTCGGTCGTGTTCTGCAGAAATACCGAGGTGCGTTCAGACGGGCCTACAACATAGTTATTGTCATAGCGGTTGAAGCGATCGTTTGCGGAGCTGGCGGCACGCCAGCTATTAATATCGTTACCATCCGTGCCGGGATCTCTCGTGATACCGGCGGAAGGCACAGGGAAACCAACGACACCCGCCAATCCTGACTCGATAAACAATCCCTCAGGTGTGCCCGCGGCAATACCGTTGAGCGGTATCGCGGTTAACTTGCGGTCCTGCGAATAGATCGGGTCCTCATCGACATAACTGGCCGCAAGGGTCCAGTTGCTGCTGCCGAAGGTCTTGCCAAGCAACACATCGATACCGACGGTGTCACGATCACCTTCGCTGCTGACACCGTAATAGGCCTTGGCGCGTCCACCTTCAAAATCCTTGAACGTGTGCATGTTGACCACGCCGGAAATAGCATCGGCGCCGTAAATAGCGGTGGCGCCGTCCTGCAATACTTCGACCCGTTCGATCATCGCCTGCGGGATCGTGTTCAGATCGACGAAATCACGAAAGCCGCGTGTGCCGGCGCCGTTGACCCAGCGGTGGCCGTTGACCAATACCAGGTTACGGTTTGGATCGAGGTTGCGTAAATTCAGGCTGCGTGAACCATGGCTGGTGCCGGCCGAGCCATTGGAATTCAGGCTGGGTCCCACCGACGGCAGTTGCTGCAGGGTTTCACCAATCGACAATGAACCGTCGATGCGCAGGTCTTCCTCGGTGAGGGTTTGAACCGGACTGCTTGAAACCTCGTCCTGTCGGCGGATTCTTGAACCGACAATGACAACCTCTTCCAAAACCCCGTCGTCATCCGTCTCTGCACCTTCCTGCGCCATCGACGTGACCGGGTTCATTGCAAACAGAACCGCCAGCATGGGCACACCCAACGCACTGATACGATTCAAAAAACTGGCCGATTTGATCATTTTAATTTTCTCCACACAGATGTTTTTTCAGGGCCGTTAACGCCATGAGAAGCGGTTCAAATTGATGGGCCCGCGCCTCACGCCTTGCGGGATTATGATGGGCAGCATATTTCCATGCAATATGATGATTATTTACTATTAGTCCATAACATATTGTTATAGGATCGGCTACGCGCCAGAACGCCGGTTAGCACCTTGAACATCAGCCCGATAAACAGGACTCAATCCATGGAATACTCCGCCTTTACAACCAACCTGAAAAGCCTCGAGTGCTTTCGCACCATCATCGACGCGGGCTCGGTCACCGCCGCGGGCAAGCGCCTTAACCTGACCCAGCCTGCGGTCAGCCGCCTGCTCGGCCTGTTGGAAAGCCGCATTGGTCTCGAGTTATTCAACCGCAGGAACGGACGTCTTATTCCAACCGATGAAGCGCTGATGCTCTACAAGGAAGTCGACATTGCCCTGCAGAGCATCGAACGGGTGTCGCAGTTGGCAAAAAACCTCCACAACTCCGACTTTGGCGAACTGACCATTGTTGCACCCCCCAGTTTCGCCGAGGGCATTCTTTCCGATGTGATCTCCCGGTTCCTCACGCAACACCCCAACCTGCGTATCCGGCTTGATTCGCAAAGCGTCGAAACAGCCCGCGACATGGTGGCATTGCGTGCGGTCGACTGCGGCTTCGTCAAGCTGCCGGCCGATTACCCAGGCATTACCTGTACGACCATGACACGCTCCAGAACCGTCTGCGCTTTGTCCGTTCGGCATCCGTTGAGCAACAAAACCACGCTCAACGTGAGGGACCTGCAGGACCAACCGCTGATTTTGCTTGGCAAGGGAAAGATTTCGCGATTGCAAATTGACCAGGCATTCCGCGAGGCGGCCGTGAAGATGAACGTGCGTGTGGAGACCCATACGGTGGGCGCGGCCTGCGCTATCGCCCGCCACGGTATCGGTATCGCCATCGTCAACGAGATGCTGGCGCTGCAGTACGCGGATCAGGAAATGGTTCTGCGCGGGTTTTCACCCGGCATCGAACATGAGTACGCCTTCATGACCAGCCTGGAAACACCCATGAACCGCGTCACCCGGCGTTTTTTTGAGCACTGCCAGGAATACTTCAACAACTTCGGACAAAACGCTTCGATGCCGAAGTGAACGGATTTGCACCGCGACCTGTTGTATACCCATCATCGTGCTTTACAAATCGGGACAGCAACAGCCAGGCATAAAAAAACCGCGACAGGCCATAGCCCGTCGCGGTTTCTGAGCGGACGCGGTCAGAATCTCTGGGTAAAACGAAGACCGAAAAACCGTGGGCGATTGGTCGTGGTGGTCCAGGCATGGCCCGGCGGCCGCTCGAGATTCGGCAAGCCACCGTAGCCCGGATCCGCACTGTTAACGACCGCGCGTTCATCAAACAGGTTGTTGACAAAGAGACTGAGCGTCCAGTTATCTTTCTCAATACCTGTCGATAAATTCACCAGCGTATACGCGCCCATATCCACCCTGGCGGGAACATTCAGCGTGTCGAGGTCATTCCAACGCGAGCCCGTATAGGAAACCGCCGCCTGGAAAAAGCCCGGCAATGAACCGTAGTTGAA
>DATCZY010000278.1:0-5765 GCA_036525655.1 Lysobacterales bacterium
CAAGCCTTCAGAATCCGAGATGGAACAAAACTGGTCAGAGGAAGACGCGCAAGCCATGGAGCAATGGCTGCGGCGTATTCCGGATGATCCGGGTGGCTTGTTGAGACGCAAATTCCGCAATCAGCATGAACGCCGGGGTGCGCCCGCTGATGAATCCGAGACGTGGTAACCAGGAATGAAAAAAATGGTTTTTAGTCGAGTACGCGAGCAGCTGAACAACCTGGCCCTGGCCATCATGCTAATACTGCTATGTTCGCTGGCCCAGGCGGCAACCGTCACGGCCAAGCTGGATCGTAATAACGTGGTGGTGGGAGAGACGGTCACCCTGGTGTTGGAAACCAGCGATACCAATCAGAGTCTGGATGCCGATTTCTCGGTATTGCAGAATGATTTCGATGTGCTTAACCGGCGTTCTGAAACCCAGATGTCCTTTGTGAATGGTACCCAGACCGCGAGTGTCCGCCTGGTCATCACCCTTGAGCCAAAACATGAAGGTAACCTGGTGATCCCTGCCTTGGAATTTCCCGGCGCCAGCTCAAACCCCCTGGCTTTGAAGGTTTCAGCTGCGCCGGCGCTAGCCCCCGGGGCCGCCGAGCCCGTTTTTATCGAGGTGGCTTTACAGCCTGAAGAAGGCCCATATTACGTTCTTTCCCAGATCAGCCTGACGGTCAGGATCTTCTACCAGGCCAACCTGACCGAAGCGGCTATCAATCCGCCCGATCCCGCGCAGGCGTCGGTACGCCTGCTGGATGAAGTTCCCTACCAATCCGACCGCAACGGTGAGCGTTACCGTGTATTGGAGAGGCGTTACGCTATTTTCCCGGAACGTTCCGGTACCCTCACTATCCCCGCCATGCAACTGAGCGGTCGTCTGATTGAAAGACCGTCTGACCGCTTATGGCAGCCAACGGTACGCGGTCGCCGTGTGCAGGTGGAAAGCGAACCGGTGATACTCGAGATCAGCCCGCGGCCGGCGTCATTCACGGGTAATTTCTGGCTGCCTGCGAGACGTGTCACCCTTTCCCAGCAGATTTCAGACAATGACAAGCTGCATGTTGGCGAACCGGTCACGCGCACGGTGATCGTAGATGCTGTGGGTCTCGAGGAAAACATGCTGGAAGAACCCGTCTGGCCCGAAGTACCCTCCGCCCGTATTTATCCGGATCAGCCACAGGGTATCAGCCGCGATGATGGTGAATGGGTATTGGGTCACAAGGAATTCCGCTATGCCATTGTTCCGGAAAAGCCCGGCGAACTGGTCTTGCCGGAGATCCGGTTGGACTGGTGGGATACGGTTGCCAACCAGCAACGCACTGCCGTACTTCCGGGGCACACGGTCAGCGTTCTGCCGTCCGAGTTGAACACGTCGGTGAGTATGCCGCCAACATCAGCCGCTGGCATGCCAACTCCCGCCACGGGTTTGGCGGCCGAAAATACAGGGCTGGCCAGAAGCACGATCCTGTGGAAAGCCAGTACCGCGGCGTTTGCCGTGCTGTGGCTGCTGACCCTGTTTTTCTATTTCCGGCGTTCCGGTCTCACGACGGCATCATCGGGCCAGAACGGGTCTGTCTCACCGGGTGAAAAAGAACTGCTGAAACATTTTCAGCAGGCCTGCCAGAAAAATGATGCTTCCTCGGCTCGAAAGGATCTCGCGCAATGGATCAGGAATTATGCGCCGCAGGAACTGCGCGGCAGTATGCGTGACTTTGGTGCCGCATGTGGTGATATGGCATTGCAGGGTTCAATTGCAGAACTTGATGTCAGCGGTTTCACCGGCGAAGGTAGTGGTGCATGGAAGGGTGAGTCATTATGGCGCGCGTTCACACGCTGGCAGACAACCGCCGGCAAACCGCAAGCTGTTGCCGTTGGCGACAAACCAGACTTGTACGCGCGCTGACCGGCAACTACCCGGTCATGAGGGGTATGCCAGATCGATCGCGTGCGCCGGGTCGGATCAGGTTGCGGGCCGTGCCGCATGAAGCAACACGACCCATAACCGACTTGCATGACCCTGCCGTTGGTTCCAATTACGCCGGATCCAACAACGGCCAGGGGCTGTCATTGACAAGGTTGTCAACCGGGCTTGCAGCCCAGGGTTATTTACCTTGTTTGGGGGTGGGGGTGAAACCGACCTGGCTCCGACCTGCTCCAATCGGTTCATACAGGCTGATTTCAGTCAGGCCATCCGCCAGGTCTTCGATCACTACCTGGAGTTTAAGAGCGGTTCCGCTGCTTGTTTTACCTGCGGGAACACGATTCCTGTCGGCCACTGCGAAGTCGATGTAAATCATGTAATCATCGACATATATGGTCGGTACGACGATGCTGGTGACCAGCAAAAGCCTGTCGCCGCAATCGTTATTGCCGGCACAGTATTCGCCACCGCCAGCAGCGGTAACGACACCCATGGAATCCATGACGTCGTCAAAATCAATGCTCAGATGCGGGCTGTCAGCTTCCTCCAGTAATCCATCTATCATCTGCCAGATGTCATCGGACACGATGCCTTCTGCTGCATGGTGAGACCACGCGGGTGCGACGAGCAAAATTCCCAGGAACACCAGGGTTTGTATCGAAAACCGTTTCATGCGATTACCTCCTGAATAAAAAACAGATACATAAATCTCCATTCGAGCCAGTTCCTGCGGAAAAGCCATCCACAGGTAAAAGCTCCGCCCCCGATAACACCTCCATCGCACGGCCTGGCTTTAAACAGCCATGTGCTTTGAATCGCTAGTGGACCGGAAAATTATTTAACGTGGATTTGTTTGAACAATCTGGCGATACGATAGCGCTCTGCAACACGGATTAACTTTAACGCCGGTGTGCTTAATCTCAGCTTAAATTGCTCTAAACTTGCGCTAAATCTCAGCTTAAATTGTTCTAAACGGAGCGGTGGGGGAATGACGGGGGAATATCAGGGATTGGCCTTCATGACCAGCGTATCGATCTGGTTGTTGGCCAGCATTTGGCGCATTTCGTTGGCCTCGCGGGCGCCCCGGAAAGGTCCGACCCGCACACGGTGCCAGGTTTGGCCATTGACCGTGACCTTCTGAACGGTTGCGATCGAACCCAGCAACGCGAGCTGCGCCTTCATTTGCTCGGCATCTGAGGCATTGCGGAAAGAACCCGCCTGCAGGATGTAATTGTCCTGGACGGCGTTGGCGGGTGTATCGCTCAGCGGTGGGGCTTTATCGGCTTTACTGCTCAGTTCCTGTTCGGGCACGACGACTTCCATTTCCGGTAAAACCGTAAAAAAGTCATAACGTGGTTTCTTTGGCTCGGCAATGGCTTCTTCAACCAACGCCGATTCGGTTGGCCGGGTGGATTTGCTGTCGGGGGTGGGTAAATGCTGTTTAATCTCAGGCAAATATCCTTTTACCATCAGCAGGACTGCGACACCGAGTCCGATCAGGACTCCGCCAATTAGCCAGAACCATGCAGGAATCCCGCCTGAGCCATTTCTTTTTGCGCCGCGGCGGCCACTGGATGATTTGCGTTTAACCGGCATATTACATGGTTTCCGGTGCTGAAATTCCCAGCAATGAAAGGCCGTTGGCCAGTACGATACGTGCGGCCAGTATCAGGTTCAGCCGCACGTTCCTGATGTTTTCATCATCCACCAGGAATTGCTGCGAGTTGTAGTAGGCGTGAAACTCGGTAGCCAGCGCCTGCAGATAATGGGCGAGCTGGTGCGGAGCGCGTAAACGGGCGGAGGATTCGATGACCTCGGGGTACTGGCTCAGTGCGCGCAATAACCTGATTTCATTCGGGGTCGTTAACAGGTTGAGGGCTGCCTCCCCGATGGCCAGGTTGTGAGTCTCATCCATTTGTTCGAGGTTACGGAAAACACTGCAAATACGCGCATGTGCGTACTGGATGTAGTACACCGGGTTTTCATTGGTTCGGGATTTGGCGAGGTCGAGGTCGAAATCCAGGTGTTGTTCATGTGAACGCATGACATAAAAATACCGGGCAGCATCGCTGCCGACTTCCTCGCGCAGCTCCCGCAGCGTTATGAATTGCCCTGAGCGGGTGGACATCTGGACTTTTTCACCGTCGCGGAAGAGCACGGCAAACTGGACCAGCAATATTTCAAGGCGCTCTGGGTCTTCACCCAGTCCGAGGGCAGCTGCCCGCAGGCGCGCCATGTAACCGTGATGATCAGCGCCGAAGATATACAGGGCTTTTTCAAAACCGCGTTCCATTTTGTTCAAAAAATAAGCGATATCGGATGCAAAGTAAGTCGTCCGGCCATTTTCACGAATAATGACCCGGTCTTTTTCATCACCCAGGGCGGATGCGCGAAACCAGGTTGCGCCGTCTTTTATATACAGATGGCCGTTTTTCTCAAGCCGTGCGATGGCGCGCTCAATTGCGCCGCTGTCTTCAAGCTCCTTTTCTGAGAACCAATGATCAAAATCGACGCCGAATTCAGACAGGTCTTTTTGAATGTCAGTGAGGATGCTGTTGACCGATGTCTCAAAAAATACGCGGTAACCTGCGCTCCCCAGCAACTCCCTTGCGCGGTCAATAAGTGCATCAATATGCGATTCGCGGCTACCGCCATCGGTTTCATCCGGCGGCAAACTATCCAGGACATCATGTCCTTTGAAACGCCATTTATCGCCAATTTCATTACGGACTTCACGGGCAATATCGTAGATGTAATCACCGCGGTAACCGTTTTCCGGAAAACGCAATTGTTCGCCGCATAATTCCAGGTAGCGCAACCAGACACTGACGGCGAGGATGTCCATTTGCCGGCCATTGTCATTGACATAGTACTCGCGCTGAACGCGGTAGCCCGAAGCCTGGAGGATGCTGGCCAGGCTGGCCCCGTAGGCTGCGCCACGACCATGTCCCACATGCAACGGCCCGGTTGGGTTGGCGGAAACGAATTCAACGGTTATTTCACGCTTGGGGTCGGGCGGTACATGTCCGTAACTGTTGCCGTGATAGAGGATATCTTTGACCACCGTGGTCAAAGCAACCTGGTTCATATAAAAATTGATGAACCCGGGGCCTGCGACCTCCGCGTGATTCAACTGACGGGAGCGCGGGACGTTTTCGACGATTTTCTGCGCCAGTTCCTTGGGCGGCATGCCTGCACGCTTGGCCAGCACCATGGCAACATTCGAAGCAAATTCACCGTACTCCGGAGAGCGTGTACGCTCGAGTTGTGGGGAGATCTCACAATCCGCGCTTAGTACGCCATCACGTATCAGGTGCAAAATAGCCTGAATCAATAATTCTTCTATGTGTTCTTTCAAGTGAAAAGTCCAGTAAGCGGTTGTAAAAAGACAACCCGAAAGCGGACTATTGTAAACGTTTGAATCAAGCCTGAAAACGATTGCTGCCTTTTGAATGCGATTTATTACCCGCCGGAGTCCATCGCATCCGTAGCCCTTGACGGGTCTGGCTTCAATCACCCGTTGAAGAATCCCCGTCTGTGGATAACTCTGTGAGTAAAATCAAAAGGAGCGCGTATCTTTACGAGCATGTTAAGATTGCCCAAATCCAGACTTCAGTGATGAAGCTATGAAATATCATAAAAAACAAAAACATACAGAATGTTCTGCTTAGTTTTATGTCAACAGATGCAGTAAGCCCATGTTTTTCGAATTCACGTCATTGACTGTGCATAAAAATCAGTCTTGGCGGAAAGACCGGTGGACTGGGGGCAAAATAAGTGCCTTTTGCACGCATAAAAACATAAGCTATTGCAATGTTTCAAATAAAAGCCATCAACCCGGCCTAGCAGC
>DATCZY010000279.1:0-2405 GCA_036525655.1 Lysobacterales bacterium
ATGCGGACGGTGGCAGTTCACCGTCCGCGAATCCGAAACCTGTTAACGGGACTGCCCGATATCGAGGTCATATGAAAAACTTACTACTTGGTGTTTTTTTACTCTCGCTACTGGCCGCCTGCTCAAAGGAGCCCGAATCCTCAGGGCCCGTTGTAGACCTTGCCGCAGGCAAGGCCATCGCCGAAGCCCAATGTTCAGCCTGCCATGGCCTGGATGGCCGAGGGGCCACGCCTGAAATCCCCAACCTGACAGCGCAGCCGGCCGAGTACCTGGTCGAAGCCATGCATGCCTATCGTGACGGCGGACGCCTGCACGCGGCCTTGCAGGACATGACCACCGGTATGAGCGAGGCCGACATCGCCAATATCGCCGCTTACTATGCCAGCCAGGCTCCACTGGAGCACGTCGGCGATCAGCCAACTCTCGAAACGTCTTATGCCGAGGGTGCGGAGGTTGCCGCGTTATGTGAGCAGTGCCATGGCGATAAAGGTATAAGTGCGACCGAGGGCGTTCCCAACCTGGCCGGACAGCAACCGGCTTACCTGATTGCATCGACCCTGGAATACAAGAGCGGCGCGCGTAGCCACGAGGACATGGGAGAGATGTTGACTGAAATGGACCAGGTCGATATAGAAAAAATGGCCATGTATTTTGCTGCACAATCCGCCCCGGTACGCGAAGCACCGCCATTTGGTGACCCGGTCGCCGGCGAGGCGGATTCCGCCTCTTGCGGCAAGTGCCATGGCGCCGGTGGTATCAGCCATCAGCCGATGGTACCGAGCCTGGCGGCGCAGGATCCCATATACCTCGTTCGCGCGAGCAAGGCTTACCGCGACCATGAACGCAGTGACGATACCGAGATGCCGGTCAAGAGCGACGAGCAGTATGACAATATTGCCGCCTATTACGCCACCCGGCCCATGACGGCTTCGGTTGAGGATCAGCTATCCGGGCAGGAGATGGCGGCAAAGTGCGACCGCTGCCACAACCCACCACCCGGCCAGGGAAAGCTGAACATACCGTCGCTGCGCGGCCAGAGCCACGACTACCTGGTCAAAGCCATGAAGGAGTATCGCGATGAAGGTCGTGACAACTCGATGATGCACAAGATGAGTGCGCGTTATAGCGATGAAATGATCGATGCGTTGGCGACCTGGTACGCATCTCAATAAATTTGTCGCGGAGATATACCCGCACGACCTTTTCGTCACATATAAAAAAAGCCCGGCAGTTGCCGGGCTTTTTCGTATCAACAACCAGCTCTACTCTTTTGTAGGTACCGCGTCGTGGCATTCCAGGCAATCAACTTCTTTGCCGGGAGCCGTTTCATCGTGCTCAAGATTTTCAATGTAGGTATGACAGTCGATACATGAAAAATCGGCGTGGGATTCAACAAAGAAGCCACCTGCAGGATTATGCACCTGGGGGCGGTCCGGATTGCTTGGTGGCGCCCGATCGGCATCTTCGTGACAGTCCATGCAAGTCGCGTTATCACTCAGTTCCTGGGCAAAAACAGGTGTTCCGAGACCAAATGTCAGCGCGGTAATAAAAACTGTGGCTGTTACGGACGTGAAAACCTTTCTAGTTGAAATCATGACATATCCTTCTTTTTCATCAGTGGTGATCTGAGGCAGATTAAATCTATCGTATTGAATCAATTCTAATCCGGGCCATAATTAGCAGGATGTCCTCCAGGTAAATATAAAACTCCTCCAATTTTGTCCATGTCAAATGGAAATATTCACTTGGAACACATCGTGTATACGAGATTTGCATTCCGTTCAGACTGAAGCATTGATCCAGATCAACTGATCTGTATTTAGTTGTGTTTCTGCATCCCCGGGGCGGAATAATCCCGGATCATTACACGTCAGGCCACAAATTCAACGCGCTTGGCGCCGTCCGCGTAATCATAGCGCGTACATCAAGAAACCGCTCGCTTGGAGCTTGCTCCAACGTGGAAATCACACTTTCAACCGGATGCGTATTGATCCAGATCGTAAAATCTTCTGTCACCACGTCAAAAGCAAGATAACCCGGTATTTTTGTGCCCTCAACCAACCCGACTCCATTATAATTACCAAGGCAAAAATCGAACCATTAACCGGAACCAATGAATATGATTAATCTACGAATCTTGTGCGCCACGCTGATCCTGTTGAGCCTGGCTGCCTGCGACGACAAAGCGGCGCAACCGGCAGCAACGGCAACAGCCCCGCAACAGGACCTCCCGGCCAACGACGCACAGACGCTACAGGGTATCGAGCAAATGAAAGCCAAGCTGCAGATGAACCCGAATGACTTTGAGACTCTGTCCATCCTCGCAGACATGTATTTCGAATCGTCCCTATACGTCGAGGCATTCCAGACCTATGACAAGGCGCTCGCCATCAACCCGATGTGTG
>DATCZY010000280.1:0-2821 GCA_036525655.1 Lysobacterales bacterium
CCAACGGATGAGGACGCCGCTCCTGTTGATGGCGAAATAACCGAGGAGACAGAAACAGGGGAATCCCCGGCCGAAGAAGCTATCCCCGTCCCCGGCACTTGTCAATGATGTCTTTATCGAAGCGTTTCGGGTCGTTGATTATCTTGTAAAAATCTCCAATATAATCAATGGCATCAGATCGGAAATTATCGGACAGATGTGGGTTGTTTTGAAACAGGGCCAGGATATCGGCCTTTTTCTCATTAAACAGCGCAACCGTTTGCGGTAATTCGTCATTGAATGCACAAAACCCGCGGTAGAGCCTTTGACGGATGTTTCTGACTTTCAAGCCATCGGGCGGGGCAGCATAGTGTGTGTTGACGAGACCCGAAGAGTCAAAGTCGTACGGCACGCTGTATTTTGGGACGGCCTCGTTACCGGTACCGATCAACCTTGCGTTATGGCAACAACTGTCTTCTTTTGGACCGTCGGTTACCGCCCAGTCAAGATTGCCAATCATGAACTGGAACAGCGCCAAACGACTGGTGGTGACGGGGTCCAACTCGCGGTAGGGTACCCTCGGGATTGAGAGTTCTTCGAGATTATTGCGTTTGGCAACATCGTCTATATCTTCGATCACAAAACCGAAGCGGGTGATTGATTTGCCGCTTCTTTCGCTGTCCTTATACTCGATCATCATCGGTCTTGCCCTGAAACTGTATTCGGTGATCAGGTTGTAGATGCGATAGGTCAGGAATTCCTTGATGTAATATTGCTCGTACTTACTGTTTGTGTCGCAGTAGGTCACCAGCTTCAGTGATTTGTTGCCCCTGAATTCCGTATCTTTCACGGCTTCCTTGTCGAAATGAAGCTTCAATGGCGGAAAGTCACAAATGCGCCGGCGGGTAATACCCCGCAAGGTCACATTGGCGTCGAGCGTATGCGCAGCACCGTCCGCCCCGATATAGGTCAGTTGCACCGGGTAGGTGTCGTCTTTCTTGATGTTTCGTTTGATCGTGCCCCACGGGCCCTCGAGTGTGACCTTCATGTCATTGAAGTTGCTGAACAGTTTGGGAGGTTTGCTCTCCTGTTCAGCGAAAGACGGCGGCGTTGTCAGTAAGAGGCCGAACAGCAAAACGAATACGGGCTGGCGTGGATTCATTTTCATCAGATGTCTCACTTTAGGTTCAAACGATGTGTTCCGTCATGTTATCAGGATAGTCGAATTTCCGGGAAATGAGTGAATCAGTGCAATATGCGTGTCCGGATGGTGGCTGGAATTTTTGCCAGCTCTTTCACCAGCGTGGTCACATCGTCGGATTCCACATCCATGACAACGTAGCCGATACCGCCCTCGGTTTGCAGGTACTGCGCGGCAATATTGACCTCGTGGCCGAAAAATACCTGGTTGATGTTTTTCAGAACGCCCGGCTCGTTGTGGTGAATGTGCATGATGCGGCGTGTGAGTCCGTGGTCAGGCAGCGACACCTGCGGGAAGTTGACCGCCGAGCGGGTCGTGCCATTATCACTGTAGCGCACGAGTTTGCTGGCAACCTCGATGGCGATGTTCTCCTGTGCCTCCAGTGTGCTTCCACCGATGTGCGGTGTCAGCAGTACGTTATCGAGGCCGACCAACGGCGATTCAAAACGGTCGGTATTTGACTTGGGCTCGAGTGGGAACACATCGATGGCGGCGCCGGCAATGTGGCCGGACCGCAGCGCCTTGCTCAGGGCGTCAATATCAACAACCGTGCCACGCGAGGCATTGATCAGGAAGCTGCCCTTGCGCATCTTTTTGATGACGCTGGCGGTGAACAGGTTGCGGGTTTGCGCCGTGTCGGGCACATGCAGCGAAACCACGTCGGCTTCCTTCAACAAGGATTCAAGATCGGCCCTTGCCTCGGCGTTGCCCATTGGAAGCTTGTTTTCAATATCCTGGAATATGACGCGCATACCCATGCTCTCGGCAATGATGCCAAGCTGTGAACCGATATGACCATAACCGACGATTCCAAGTGTCTTGCCTCGTATCTCGGTCGAGCCGCTGGCTGACTTGAGCCATTCGCCGCGGTGTGCGGCGGCGTTTTTCTGTGGTATGCCGCGCATCAGCATGATAATTTCCGCCAACGCCAGTTCCGCCACGCTACGGGTATTGGCAAAGGGCGCGTTGAACACGGGGACCCCGGCCTCGGCCGCGTGTTGCAGGTCGACCTGGTTGGTGCCGATGCAAAAACAGCCGACCGCAGTGAGGCGGTTGGCCGCGTCGATGGCGGCGGCGTCGAGTTGCGTGCGTGAACGGATGCCGACAAAATGCACCCCTTTTAAAGCCTGCTTCAGTTCCTGGGGCGTCAGCGCGCCGGGTTTTTCCACGATATTCGTGTATCCCGCGCTTTCTATGATTTCACGGGCCCTGGGATGGATCCCTTCGAGCAATAGAAACTTGATTTTGGCTTTGTCGAGCGAGTAATTTCGTTCAGAATTGCGCATGGGTCTGGTCTTGCTTCCGGTATATGAACTAAGCTTCATTGTCGCGTTAGACCACCCCGATATCAACTGGAAATACGGAATGCTGACAGAACAAAAAAACACGCGGGTAGCGTTGCTCAAAAGGTACTGTCCGGAACTGGAAATCAGCACGGAGTCGGCGGTCCTTGAAAGCCATGGTCTGGACTGGACCAGGTTTCGCACGCCGGATGCCGCAGCGGTTGTGTTCCCGCGCAGCGCGGCCGAGGTCGCCAGGCTTGTCGAGGTCGCCATGGAGTACCGGATTCCGCTGGTGCCTTCCGGTGGGCGCACGGGCCTGAGCGGGGGCGCGATCGCGGACGCCGGTGAGGTCGTGGTT
>DATCZY010000281.1:0-2376 GCA_036525655.1 Lysobacterales bacterium
CGCAAGAACGGGTTCATCTCCAGTTCGTCACCGAGGCGGCTTGGCAGAGTGATTTTGCCCGCAGCCCTCATGCGGTCTATTTCCCGGGCGCGGGCCTGTAAAGCGGTGTTGCCCGGTTCTACCGCCAACGCGAACGCGCAATTGGCCTGTGTGTATTCATGTGCGCAATACACTTTTGTATCTGCCGGTAACGCCGCCAGTTTATCCAGGGATTGTTGCATGTCGGCGGCGGTGCCCTCGAAAAAGCGGCCACAACCCAGGCTGAACAAGGTATCGCCGCTGAACAGGATGTTCCGGGAATAGAAAGCAATGTGGCTGCGGGTATGCGCCGGGACTTCCAACACCTGGAACTTTGCCCCAAGCTCAGGCAGTTGAATCTCATCGCCCTGCCGGCACACCTGTTGAACATGGGAAAGCCGTTCATCGGCCGGGCCAAAAACCCTGGCCTGGTAGCGTTCGAGCAGCGCGGACACCCCACCCGTGTGATCGTAGTGGTGATGGGTCAACAGGATGTAACGGAGGTCAAGACCCTGTTGCTCCAGCACTTCCAGAACCGGGTCCGCATCACCCGGATCGACCACTGCACAGGCGCGACCCCCTGCTTTGAGCAACCAGATATAATTATCGTCAAAGGCCGGAATGGCGGTAATGCTCAGTTCGTTCACCGGCATGTGAGTTTCCTTTAATTGAAGGTTGAATCGCCCTCGTTATAACCCTTATGCTTACGCCTGTTTATCGTCAGGTCAATACTGTCGCGATGGTAGTTGATTATAACCAGGATCAGTCGGCGCTTTCAGCCCAGCAAAAGTTGGCCGCGCAGCTATTACAACCACTCCTTGCCAGGCGAAGGCCCGAGCGGATACTGGTCATGAAACATGCCGGGGCAGGCGACCTGCCGCTGCAACTGGTGAATTCCGCACAGATTATACGGCTCAGTAGCAATGAGTCTGACGCCGGTGCCGGACTTCTCTGCCGGATTGAAGCATTGCCGTTCGAAGAAGCCATATTTGATCTTGTCATCCTGCATCACCTCGTCTCAGACGGCAGTGAGAAAATTTTGGCCGAGGCGTTGCGGGTGCTGGCCGCCGGTGGCGACATCGTGATCAGTGGCTTGAATTCGTCCGGTTTGCGCAACCGGATCGCCAACCGGAAACACAAGGTACCAGCAATTAAAATGAATAGGGTTTGTAGAGTTTTGAAATCACAATCGTTCAGTATCGAACAATGCCTGTCGATGGGTCTGGGTGGCCTTTCACGGCCGGCTCCCAAGGCAGCATGGCATGGCCTGCGTTTGCCTTTTGCCGACCGCGTGGTGTTACACGGCCATCATCAGTCCAATATGCAAAGTGCCAGGATCTTGCGCTTCAGAGAAATTAAATCAGCACCCCGGCCATCGGCCGCACTTGACGGTTGCAGCAACCGGGAAGCTGCGTCTTGAGTCATGTCGTGATGTATACCGATGGCGCCTGTAGTGGTAATCCCGGTCCCGGCGGCTGGGGCACGGTGATGATGTCGGGAAAGCATCGTAAGGAAATGTCTGGCGGTGAGCGTGAGACGACCAACAACCGCATGGAGATGATGGCGATCATCGCCGGTGCCGAGGCTCTTAAACGGGGCTGCAGTGTGGATATCTATACCGACTCCACCTACGTCATGAAGGGTATGACCGAATGGCTGGAGGGTTGGAAGCAACGCGGTTGGCGCACGGCTTCAAGGCAACCGGTCAAAAACGTGGATTTGTGGCAACGTCTTGAAAAAGCGCTCGATCGTCATGAAGTGAACTGGTTTTGGGTCAGGGGCCATTCGGGTATACCCGAGAACGAGCGTGCCGATGAACTCGCACGTCAGGCAATTCCGTGAGGTGTATTGCCCGTTGCGAACGCGGCGGTCGTTCAAAAAAGAATGCTTTGGGCACATAGTGCATTAAACAACAGCGAATAACGTTCAGTGGTAGATAACCATTACCACCCGAAAGATAAAAGGTCTTTATGCGACAAATAGTTCTGGATACAGAAACCACCGGCCTTGACCCGAGGCAAGGTCACCGCATCATTGAAATCGGCGCCCTTGAGCTGGTAGACAGGCAATTGACCGGTAAGCAGTTTCACGTCTATATCAACCCTGAGCGGGAAATAGAGCAGGGCGCCCTGGAAGTGCATGGCATTACCGAGGAATTCCTGCGTGACAAGCCGCTTTTCGCAGAGATCTCCGATGAGTTCATGGCCTTCGCCGAAGGCGCGGAACTGGTTATCCACAATGCGCCGTTTGACGTCGGTTTCATCGACAATGAACTGTCACTGAGCGGTCACAGGCACGCTTCTATTGCCGAGATAGCGACCGTACTCGATACGCTGGAACTGGCCAGGGACCTGCATC
>DATCZY010000282.1:0-2003 GCA_036525655.1 Lysobacterales bacterium
ATCAACGCCTTGCAATCGACCTTGTTGAGCGTGTAAATGAGCTCGGCCTTACGGTAAGCGGGATTGATATTGACCAGGATCAGGCCGGCTTTGGCGGTGGCAAACTGCGCGATAACCCATTCGATATTATTCGGTGACCAGATGCCGATCCGGTCGCCTCGCTGCAAATCCAGGGCCAGCAGCCCCGCTGCAAAAGCATCGACCGCCTCGCCCAGCTGCCGGTAGTTCCAGCGGATTCCCTGGTGGCGGATAACGATGGCTTCCTTCTCTCCCCAAAGTCCAACAACACGGTCCAAGGCATCGCCGATCGTCTCGTAAATGAGTGGCTCATCACTGGTCCCACAGACAAAACTCGTGCTTGTTTTCATGCTTGATCTTCCTCTGCCAAACTCGCCAGGGCCTCATCAGATGCGCCCCAATGGCGCAGCACATTGAACAGGTCGGAGCGCGCCGGGCCCGCCGCACAGCCTATTTCGGATACCGTGCGCGAAAACCTGGGCGCTGGCGCGGGTTGTGTGACACCGTCGATATCAACGAAGGTATGACGAGCGACATGCTGCGGATGCGTGGTCACTTCCGACATGTGCAGTATGGGTGTGCAGCAGGTCTCGGTGCCCTCGAGAAGTTCGCACCACTCATCCCGGGTGCGGGTCTCGAACACCGCCTGCAACTTTTGCCTGACGGTGTCCCACTGCGACGGGTCGTGCTGCCGGGCCGGATCGATATCATCCAGACCGAGCACCTCGAGCAGATTTCGGTAAAAACGGTTTTCAATCGGGGCGACGGCAAGATAGCCTCCGTCGCGAGTGCGGTAGGCGGTATAAAACGGCGCGCCGCCATCGAGGACATTGCTGCCGCGCTCATCCTTCCATGCGCCCGCCGCTTTAAACCCCCAGATGGAAGACATCTGTGATGCGGCGCCGTCCACCATGGCCGCATCAATGACCTGCCCCTGACCGGATTTAGCTGCTTCCAACAGCGCCGATAACAGGCCGATGACGAGGTAGGCGCCACCACCACCCATGTCACCGACCAGGTTCAACGGGTAAACCGGCCCGCCGCCCTTGTCACCGATAGCCGCGTAGACACCGGCCAGCGCAATAAAATTGGCGTCGTGGCCGATGGAACTCGCCAATGGCCCCTGCTGGCCCCAGCCGGTCATGCGGCCATATACCAGCTTCTTGTTACGCGCCATGCATGCATCCGGCCCGAGTCCGAGACGTTCCATCACGCCCGGGCGGAAGCCTTCAAAAATCGCATCAGCGTCGGCGCACAAGTCCAGTACCAGTTGCACGCCTTGTGGCGTTTTAAGATCCACGCCGACCGTGGGGCGGCTCCGGTTCATGATGTTGAAACGCGCATCCGCGGCAAATACGGGCTCTTCGTTGACCGGCCTTTCTATACGCACCACGCTGGCGCCCATATCCGCCAATAGCATTCCGGCGAACTGACCAGGGCCAATACCGGCAATCTCTATTATTTTGAAACCTTTCAGTGGGCCCATGGCGTAGGGGTATCCTGGTGGAAGAACCGATTCCAATTGACCCCGGTGGTCAAATTCCAGATTCATTTTATCCAGAAATGGAACCCGTTACCCGTAATGAGTGTTACGATTCCACATCGTGTATATTTTACCTTTTTCACCCCTTTGAAGCTTGCAATATGAAACCATTGAGATCTGATACCACCACCAGCGGTGACCGCGCAGCGGCTGCCCGCTCATTATGGCGTGCCACCGGGATGCGCAGCGGCGATTTTGGCAAACCCATCGTCGCCATCGCAAATTCCTTCACACAGTTCGTACCGGGTCATGTCCACCTGCAGAACGTCGGCAGCCTGGTTGCCAGCGAAGTTGCAGCCGCAGGAGGTGTGTCCAAGGAGTTCAACACCATCGCCGTGGATGACGGTATTGCGATGGGCCATGACGGTATGTTGTATTCACTGCCAAGCCGCGACCTGATCGCCGACAGCGTGGAATACATGGTCAACGCCCACTGTGCGGA
>DATCZY010000283.1:0-2118 GCA_036525655.1 Lysobacterales bacterium
CAATCGGAAAAATCAAGTATTTCATAATGCTTGTCTTTGGGCCCGGTCACTGCATTACGCCAGCCCCCATGGGGGGTATGCCTGGGTTTTGGGTTGCGAATGTCGGTAGATATGGTTGCTTGCAATTTTGGCAAATCTGGACGAATTGGGCACCATAAAAAACAGAGTATTTAGAGACCATAAAAAGGCGCGGTTAGTCACAGCTAATACTGTGGTTTACTGGGTCATTTATAACGTCAAAAAACGTTGTCTGGAATCTTGATTTAGCAAGCGGCATAAGAGGTGCGGGGCGGTTCCCGCACATCCCTGTGCGCCACGGCACCGGTGCATCCCTGCATTTCTAACTCTTCCAGCCAGATTCGGTAAAACCGATGTATCATAATGACTCAAAAGCAGAGGTCCCGACCTGGACCAAAGGCAACGCCACCCGATGCGACACCTCAATTACAATCACTTGCTCTACTTCAACACGGTGGCGCGCGAAGGGAGTATCGTCCGGGCAGCGGAAATATTGCACCTGACACCCCAGACCATCAGCGGCCAGCTCAAGATGCTCGAAGAGTCCGTTGGAGCGCCGCTATTTGAACGTTCCGGAAGAGGCCTGGTGTTGACGGAAACAGGGCATGCCGTGAACCAGTATGCCGACGAGATATTTTCACTTGGAGCCGAGCTGGCACAGTGGGTGAACGGCCACCATACGGGTGTTTCCACCACCCTGAATGTAGGCATTGTGAACGCAGTTCCTAAACTCGTCAGTCATGCTGTTCTTCAGGCGACGCTAGAAGCAGAACCGCCGGTGAGGCTGGTATGCAGGGAAAGCAGCCTACAGTCCTTGCTCGCCGACCTTGCCGTGCATCGACTGGATCTCATCCTGTCCGACCGGCCGATCCCCATCGGTTTCAGTGTCAAGGCATTCAATCACCTGCTGGGTGAAAGCTCGATCTCCTTTTATGGCCAGGATGATGTGGCCGGGAAATACGAAAACGGGTTTCCGCAGTCGCTCAATGGCGCCCCGCTGTTGCTGCCAGTGACTGGAAGTGCCCTGCGGCACAGTCTCGATGACTGGTTTGACCAGATCGGTGTTGTGCCGAACGTTGTCGCGGAGTTTGATGACAGCGCCCTGCTGAAAGCATTCGGAGAGGCGGGCGCCGGTATCTTCCCCGCACCCCGTGTCATCGATCGTGAACTCAGGAACACTTACCATGTGCGCCCCATCGGAGAAGCCGGGCCGGTGAAAGAAACCTACTACGCGATTTCACCGGAGCGGGTGCTAAAACAGCCCGCTGTTCGCCGCATCACCGATGCCGCCCGCGAACGCCTGTCCCACCTGACCTGAGACATCTCCAAACACGTCGCCTCACCTATTGGCTCGAAGAAAGTCAGCGCCCGACATCGGCAAACATCGGTTATATCGAATTATTGACTCAGTAACTTCGACTGGAACGACTCGTTTCCGACGCTAGAATATTAAGGGAGTTCAAACCATGAGGAAAAACCATGACCATGATTGTTCGTTCCCAAAACTTTCCGCTGACCGAGGCAATCCACGCTCATCTCGAACGGCGTTTCTCGGCAGCGCTCAACCAATTCGGTGACAGGGTCACACGCATCAATATTTTCCTGAAAGATCTCAACGGCGCAGCCAAGGGCGGTGAGGACAAGTGCGTGCTGGTCAATATCCAGTTGCCCGCACAGGCTCCCGTGATCATTGAAACCACTTCAAACGATCTCTACAGCGCTATCAACATTGCGGCACGCAGGAGCGTGCGCTCGATCAAGCGCGCACTGCGCCGGCAACAACGATTCGCGCAGTGTGAAAGACGCCGGTTACATACTGGTGGTGAGACGTTTAATGAGTTGTACCCGGCCAACTGATTCGCCGTTGTCCGTCAATCAACCATGAAGATGGGGGACAAGCGGAACCGATGATATGTCGACAGTCATGAAACCTGTCAATACGGGTATGCAGCTGTCCGCAGCCGGTCAACAGGGAGTGGGTACGGGTTTACGCGAGTTTGTCGGGGACCTCGCACATGACGGGCATATCCGGATGATGGAATCCGCTGAGGCCCTTCGTGAAGACGTGCAGGATCTGAAACGATTACGCGCGGTAAACCA
>DATCZY010000284.1:0-3508 GCA_036525655.1 Lysobacterales bacterium
ACTTCAATCGCCGACTTTATTGCCTACCGTTACGGTCGCAGCCACACCATTGCGGTACTGGTCACATGCGCGGCAGTGATCGGTTCGGTACCTTACATCGCCCTGCAACTCAAGGGCATCACCACCGGCATTGAGGTCATCAGCAAGGCCACCGACAGCACCTTTGTTGTACCCGACCAGCTACCCTTGTACCTGGCGCTTTCACTGGCCGTGTTTTCGATGATGTTCGGTACCCGCAACATGGATTCCAGTGAGCATCACCGGGGTTTGATGTGGGCGATTGCTTTCGAGTCACTGGTCAAGCTGCTGGCGTTCATAGCCATCGGCATGTTTGCCATATTCGGTGTCTTCAACGGTCTGGGCAGCGTTGCCGAGACCATGCGTGAAAACGCCACTTACCAGCAACTGTTTACCCCGTGGAGGCTGCCGGAAGGTTTCGGAATCCAGCTGGTGCTCGGTATGGTGGCCATCCTGTGCCTGCCACGCCAGTTCCACGTCGCCATCGTCGAATTCCGGGACACCACCGACCTGCGCGCCGCACGCTGGATATTTCCCGCTTACCTTTTCATATTTGCCGCACTTGTCATACCCATTGCGCTGGCCGGTCTGACACAGTTCTCCGGACAACAGGTCAACCCGGATACCTACGTTTTATCCCTGCCGCTGGCCTTTGACCGGCCCGTGTTGACCCTGCTCGCTTTCCTGGGTGGTTTTTCCGCGGCTACCGGTATGGTCATCGTTTCAACGGTTGCACTGGCGATCATGGTAAGCAACGACATCGTGATGCCCCTGTTGCTGCGCAGTGGTTTGACCAAAAACCGTGGCCAACGGGACCTGTCACAAACACTTTTACGCGTCAGGCGGATATCCATTCTGCTGCTCGCGCTGGCAGCCGTGGCCTATTACGAAGCCATAGAAGCCGGTGTGCCCCTTGCCACCATCGGTCTGTTGTCTTTCTCGGCAGCCGCACAATTCGCACCGGCCATGCTGATTGGGCTCTATTGGCGGGGCGCCAGCAAAACCGGCGCCATCTGGGGTCTTTCACTGGGGGTCTCCAGTTGGGCCTTGTGGTTGCTCTTACCGTCTGTCACCAACATCGATCAGCTTGAGAACCTGTTCTTCATTTTTCCGTCGATGAGTTTCAACCAGGGTACGTTGATTTCATTGTTGCTGAATGCGTCCGCCATTATCCTCGTATCACTACTCAAACCGGACCGTGAATCATCGTCGTTGACCGATACCGGTATGAAAACCAGCAGTGGTCTGATCACCCTTGAGGAACTGGAAAATACCATCGGCCGTTTTCTCGGCATGCACAAGACTCACAACGCGCTGACCACTCACCTCGGCGTGCCCAAACTGCTACCCGGTGCACTGGCAACACCTGAAACGATCCAGTTTGGAGAGCGGTTGCTTGCAGGGGCCATCGGCTCCGCCTCCGCTAGAACCGTGCTGAGTACCGCCCTGCACCACCAGGGCCTGGGGCCTGAAGAGGTCATGGAACTGCTCGATCGTACCTCGCAGGCCGTGCAGTTCAATCGCGAATTACTGGAATCCACCCTCGACAACATGTCACAGGGTGTCAGCGTGGTCGACAAGGGGATGCGCCTGGTCGGTTGGAACCGCCGCTATGTGGAATTGATGGATTACCCGGAAGGCACGTTGCATATAGGAAAACCAATCGCGGAACTCATTCAGCTGAACGCAAAACGTGGATTGCTCGAAGACCATAAAAGCGAAATACAAAAGCGCATTTCGCGCCTGCGCAGCGGTGAAATATACCGCTACGAAAGAAAATGGCTTGGTAACAAGGTGCTTGAAATTCAGGGTAACCCGTTGCCCGGTGGCGGGTATGTCACAACTTTCACCGACATCACACACTTCAAGGACATCGAGCACGAGTTGCAACTGGTCAACGAAACGCTGGAACAGCGTGTTCAACAACGGACTTCCGAACTCAGGGAAGCCAACGCGCAACTGGAACAGGCCAGGCATGTCGCCGAAGAAGCCAATTTAAGCAAGACCCGTTTTCTGGCCGCAGCCAGCCATGACCTGCTACAGCCGATGAATGCCGCCAGCCTGTTCGTTTCCATCCTGCGCCAGCAGCAGGAAGGTTCCAATGACGAGCAGTCGCAACTGGTCAAGCGTATTGACCGCAGCCTCAAAGCCTCTGAACAATTGCTCAGCGCTTTACTCGACATTTCCAAACTGGACTCGGGCATGTACGACCCTGAGCCGGAGTCCATCAGCGTACCTGAACTCTTCGAGCAGTTGCGCAGACGCTTCAAAGCCCTGGCCGGCAATCACAATCTCGTCTTGCGGGTGCACCCGCGGGACTGCATCATTTTCAGTGACCGGAACCTGCTATACCGAATATTGCAGAACTTCCTTGCCAACGCAATCCACTATACGGAAACCGGCGGTGTGCTGCTGGGCTGCCGCCTGCGCGACGGCAATCTGCGTATCAGCATCTGGGACACCGGCGTGGGCATCGAGGAATCGGAGGTTAAGTCAATTTTCCAGGAGTTTCACCGTCTGGATTATGCCCGCCGGCTGGATGAAAAAGGACTGGGACTGGGGCTCGCAATCTGTGATCGTATTGCGCGGATGCTCAATCACAAAATTGATGTCAGCTCCAGGCCGGGGCGCGGCAGTTGCTTTTCCGTGACGGTACCCCTGGCCCTCGATACCGATCCGCTGCCAAAAGAGACCCCTGCCACCGCCCATGTGGAGTCGAGCGGCCTGAAAGACCTGGTCGTGCTGTGCGTGGACAACGAACCCGACATACTCGAGGCCATGAACCTGCTGCTCGACCGCTGGGGTTGTCCGGCTGTTCTGCTGGCCGAAACCCAGGCCCAGGCCGCGCAGCAGGTGCTCATGCATGGTGCACCGGATTTCGTGCTGGTTGATTACCAGCTTAACGACCAAAGCGATGGTCTGCAGGTGATGCAACACCTCGACAATATCCTCGGCACCACGCTGCCGGCTATTGTCATTACCGCTAATCGCTCCACTGAACTTGAAGAAACTGTAAAAGCCAGGGGTTATGGATTATTGCGTAAACCCATCAGACCGGCTGCGCTGCGGGCGCTCATGACCAATATGATGAAAACTAAAGCCGAGTAAACCTTCATCAAATCTTGAAACCGCCAACCCGTGCCCGGGACATCCGCCTTGCCCGCCGACAAACCCGCCCGCAGGGCTATGGTCAAAAGGGACAGGGGCCAAAGCGGTATGAGGAGACCATTGGCCGGGATTCACCTATCCGCCGCTGGCGCTTGATGTTTGCGAGCCCAATTCCTTTGAACCACAATTCGCTTGCCTCAGATAATTCCGGAGACGCACTGTAATCGTGTTTAGGACCCGGACTCAGTCGCTGTCAACGTGTTCGGGCGCCAGCACGTCCAGTTTACTTGCCGCCAAAACCGCCTGGGTTCTGTTACTTACCCCAAGCTTGTTCATGATTGCCGTAACGTGGGCCTTGACCGTGGCCTCTGAAATACCCATG
>DATCZY010000285.1:0-2792 GCA_036525655.1 Lysobacterales bacterium
TTGATCAGCGGTTCCGTACCTGCCAACGGTGAAGTGGCCACATAATTCGGGATCACCTGGTCGTTGATGACTTCGTGCAACAATATCGGGGTATGTGTTGCCGCCTCGGCCGCCCAATTGATCGGATCAGCCGAGTCGAGAACCGTCTGCCAGACGAGGAAAAATGACTCGTAGTCCGCCGTTCCGGGCAGAACGCCCTTGCTGGCCAGACCGGCCCGGATGACCGGCCCAAAACTGGCTGAAGCTTCTGCAAAGCGCGCGATGCTGCCACCGGGCACTGAAAGGAAACTGCGTGTCACCAGTGGTTCAATAGCGGTGAAGACCGTACCGTGTATACCACCCCATGACTGACCTGCGTACGCGATGTTGGAACCATCGGTGTCCGGTGAGTTATCACCATCAAAATCCATGGAGGCGATCGAAACCGCCAGTGCGGACAAATCGGTTTCGCCCTGTCGAATAAGATCACGTCCAACCAGCATGTTGGAAAGCCCCGCGGAAACCGCGTGCGAACCAGAAGCGTCAATCAAGCCATCCGGCCCGGGTGCGCCGGTCACGTTATTAATATAGTCCACGTCAAAGGTACGTTCATTCGCAACGGGTGCAAATGGCGTATTCTCGATCCAGAAAGGGGCATACTGTGGTGTGGCATCGGGGCTGACGCCGTGCATTGGAAAGTCCATCGCGATCGCCACATAACCCGCTGCGGCGAAGCCATCGGCAGCCGCCAGAAGATCCAAACGGCTCCTCGTGATGCCGTGACCAAATATCACGACCGGCCAGCCATTGGCCGGTTTGGCAGCTCTCGGTATGGTTACCAACAACGGTACCGTTTGCATACCCGTCAGAACCGGTATGGGGTTCGCTACCGTGATATTGGTCGAGGTGGGGTCAAGACCAAACTTATCAAAAGGCGGCACATACGCGCCGGGGGCTGCCTTCCAGAATGTGTTCAGCGGCGCGATGGGGTTTGTGGCCGAAGGTATACCTGCATAGTAAGGTATCGTGATGATACCGATATACACATCAGCTGCGCCCGGCGAACCAGGAACCAGGTCGGAAGTATTGTAGCCAGTCGGCACGATTCTTGTCGGCGCCGGTTGCGCCATGGCTCGCAGTGTTTTCAGGGTCCGTGTAATCGACTGGGTCTGCGCGGTCCAGGCGAGAACGATGTCGTCCGGGTCAATACCGTAGCCGGCTGCATTCAACTCCATGCTCTGCACCACCTGCCGGATCAGCTCGAGTTGTGCCGCCGTTGCATTATCAAACAGGGGGTTGGTGCTCTGACCGCCTGAATCCACCCATGGGACCGAGGTTTTTCCGAAATTATAGGTTCTGTCCGGTGTTGCATCATTGCCTTGGGTATCACGAATATCATTGGTCAGTACCGCCATGTAGCCGGTATATTCCTTCAGCGGTTTAAGCGGCAAAATCGCGATCTGGCTGGCTGATGCCGGAACGGCCACGTAATCCACACCGGGGGTCAACTCCCTTACAATGCTGGTCACAAACAGGAACTGACTCGTCGTGACCTCGAACATTCTCACGGACTGGCCGGTTTTAACCGACGTTGGATCAATCAAGCCCGGTGTGTTGTTGTCATAAGCGCCGGTGAGGTTACTTGCAAAACCGGTAATCCACTTTTCTACGGGACTGTATCCATCCAGTGCACTGAGCGCGACCTTCGGATCCGAATAGTCGTTGGGGTCAGCCACGGGGATATCCAGGGTCAGGTCTCTCGTGGTGAAAAATGCGAGATTGGACGGAAACGGCGTTACGGCCCTGCCACTGGACTGGCCAAACGGATCGAAGCTTGCCGTCAGAACACCCGTAACAATACTGCCATCCTTGTTGGTCGCAGGCTCGTCATACGCATAAACATTGATTGCAGTGAATGATAAAAACAAAGAGAGAATTAGAAGGATAAAACGCTTATTCATTTTCAGTTCCCCATGTAGATTTACAGAGCACATGTCTCCATCCGAAAATTCGGTAGGAACAACAACCGGTCACGGGTAAGACTGAATTTAACGCCTGCACTGTTCCAGGTCAGTGCTATTTTAGAAAGATAGTCAAACCCCAAGGTTTCGGTTATCGCACAATCATACGGCACAGTTAACAAAAACTAAATGCTTCGAACACTGTTCTTGATCTAGATCATTTTGACATACCCGCAAATTTCAGGCGGCTAACCTTTGTAGCAGAACTTATTTTGGAGTTATTTTGGTCATTCGTGATGTTTGCTTGCTAAACTGCCGCAATCCAAAGGAGATCAACTGAACGTGTCAACCATTGATATTCACGCATTTCACAACCTCAGCCACGAAGAGGCGCTGAATGCCGCAGATGAATTGTCTATCGACCTGGCAGAGAAGTTCGGTATCGATTATGGCTGGGACGGCGAGGTGATTTACTTCGAGCGCCCGGGGGTCAGCGGGCAAATACTCGTCAAGGAAACCGAACTCAGGATCAAGGCCACCCTCGGCTTCATGCTGATGATGCTGAAAAGACCCATCGAACAGGAAATCATCCGATACCTGGAACAACACTTCGGTTGTGTTTTCGAAGAAGGCTAGAACGGATTTTTCTCACCTGCAAAAAGACGTTGCATGATCCTGTCCTCGTTACGCCAGATGGTTTCTATGAACTCTGTGCCGTCACCCATGATCTGAAACGCCCTCAACCCCTGTTCCAGGAATGCCTGCAATAGCCCAAAACCGGCGGCACGCGCCGGACCCCTGAGTGTCCTTATCAGGAACAGTACCAGGCGGTGATGCACCAGTTCATTCAAC
>DATCZY010000286.1:0-2934 GCA_036525655.1 Lysobacterales bacterium
GCCATCACCGGAATTCCGAGCACGTTTAACAGGTGCTCAAGCCGCCCGCCGACATTGCCGCGACCGATGATGCCCACACTTTGCTGTCTGAAGTTGATATGCAGCCGGTCACAGGCCAGCCACATCATTGCGAGGGCGTATTGGGCGGCGGAATCGGCGTTACAACCCGGTGCATGCGCCCAGCTGATGTCGTTTGTTTCGAGCCAGGCCGTGTCGAGGTGGTCAATACCAATGGTGGTGCTGCCAACGAACCGGACCGGCGTGCCTTCAAGCAGAGCCTGGTTGACGCGGGTCACGGACCTGACAAGCAGTACGTTTGCGTCCGCGAGATCGGCCTTGCAAATTTGCCGGCCATCAAGCTGTAGAACTTCACCGTGCTGACCGAAGGTCCCGGAAAGCAGGGGTATGTTTTTATCGGCGACAATTTTCATTTTAAAAATAATTCCAGGCACTCACGATGACCCGTTTTGGGTGCTCGAGCAGGGTCACTGGACAGTGTATATTCCAAACCCGGCGCGGGAAAGGAAACACCGAAGCCTAAACTTGCTTTCGCCGGGTGCGATAGCTATTCTTCCTAGCCCGCAGACAATCCAGGTGCAAAAGCCGTGCTTACCAGTGATCAAAATATCTTATTTGTCTTCCCCGGCCAGGGCTCACAGTATAAAGGTATGGGTGGTGACCTTTATAAGGAATATGAGACCGCCAGAAAAGTCTACACACAGGCCAGCGAAGTCCTGGGTTACGACGTTGCGGAACTCTCCTTTGAGGACCCGCAGGAACAGCTCAATCTGACACGCTACACACAACCGGCTTTACTAACCCACTCCATTGCATGTCTCGAGGTATTCAGGGATTTGACCGGCGACCGTATCAGGCCGTCTATGGCTGCTGGACACAGTCTTGGGGAGTATTCGGCACTGGTTGCGGCCAAAGCGCTCAGTTTCCAAAGTGCGCTTAAACTGGTTCAGAAACGCGGTGAATTAATGGGTGCTTATGGTGAGGGCGAGATGAGCGCCTTCCCGCTGGATGTCGATACCGTTCGACCGATCGCCGAGCGTTACCACTGTGCGATTGCTGGTTGCAACCTGCCTGACCAGACCGTTATCGGAGGCCGGGCCGAAGACCTTGTGCTGGTTGAACAACAGGTCCAGGAACAGTTTGAACGTAAAACGCCGGTACGGTTGAAAACCGAAGGCGCTTTTCATACCTATTACATGGTCGAGGCTGCCCGGCATTACCGGGCGGTGCTGGAAACCGCCGGATTTGACCTGTCCGACGTGCGCGTGTTGTCGAATTTTACCGGTGCTTATCATGAACCCGATCCGGTGGGTATCAGGGCCCGTTTGTTCTTCCAGCTATTTCACCCCGTACTTTGGTACTCCAACCTGACAACAGCCTTTGGTGACGGTGTCGAGGTGATGATTGAATTTGGCGGCGGAATCGGTTTTGGCACCGAACCCGAGGGGAAACGGCCAAACCTCGCCGGCATCATCAAAAAGACCCAGCGGGCTACCGGTCATGCCGCACACTATATGGCGGCAATTAATTGCCAGACACTGACCGACGCCGTCGGGTTTGCGCTGGCTGAGTGACGGGCCGCGGAATTCTTTTGCGAACTTGGCAAATGGCGAGGTCCAGATGATCATAAGAATTGTGCAAATGGAATTTGAAGAAAAGCTGGTTCCGGATTTCTTGGAAATATTTGCTGCAAACAGGGAAAAAATAAGATCATTTCCCGGCTGTACACACCTTCAGTTGTTACAGGGTGAAGCGGATCCCGGTGTTTTTTTTACGTATTCTCACTGGGATGGGGAGGAAGATTTAAACATTTATAGAAATTCGGACCTGTTTCGAGGGGTATGGCGCAATACCCGGAAACTGTTTCGTTCTGCGCCCAAAGCCTGGAGTCTGACGGACCAAACGGGAGTGACCATTAGTACCCCTTAGAAAAAATCGCTTTTGTGTCCCTCATACTTTAGCTTAATTGCGTTCCGGTCTTTCCAAGGTGACAATACACCTCGTCATGTCCGGTTTAATTTGGATTAAAAGGCGAGCTGATTTGGCGCGGCTCTCTCGGTGGTAGTAATTGGGTGGCTAAATAATGACCAAATTTCCAAAGAAAACACTCGGTGACTGGCATGAACTTGCAGTCAAAGAATGTAAAGGTAAGCCCGTCGAGGCCCTGACCTGGGAAACACCCGAGGGTATTGCGGTCAAGCCGCTGTACACCGCTGCGGACCTCCAAAATATCGATCACTTGGATTCGTTGCCCGGCACGGCACCTTTTGTGCGTGGGCCGAAGGCGACCATGTATGCGGGCCGTCCCTGGACCGTGCGCCAATACGCGGGTTTTTCCACGGCTGAAAAATCCAATGCTTTTTATCGCAAGAACCTGGAGGCCGGCCAGACCGGTCTGTCGGTCGCTTTCGACCTGGCCACCCACCGCGGCTATGATTCCGACCACCCGAGGGTGGTCGGCGACGTGGGTAAGGCGGGTGTGGCCATTGACAGCGTTGCGGATATGAAGATTCTGTTTGACGGTATCCCGTTGGATAAAATGTCGGTCTCGATGACCATGAATGGCGCGGTCCTGCCGGTGATGGCAATGTACATCGTTGCTGCACAAGAGCAGGGTGTACCCGTTGAAAAACTGGCCGGGACATTGCAGAACGATATCCTGAAAGAGTTCATGGTTCGCAATACCTATATCTACCCACCCGCACCATCCATGCGAATCGTATCCGATATCATTGCGTACACCTCCGGCAAGATGCCGAAGTTCAACTCCATTTCAATATCCGGCTACCATATGCAGGAAGCCGGAGCGACTTGTGCACAGGAGTTGGCTTACACGATTGCGGACGGCATTGAGTACGTGCGTGCCGCGATTGCCAGCGGTCTCGACGTGGACGTTTTTGCGCCACGATTGTCGTT
>DATCZY010000287.1:0-4803 GCA_036525655.1 Lysobacterales bacterium
GATCGAGACCAGCGCCAGCGTACTGGATGAACTGGCCAAGGTGATCGAAACCATACCCGAGGTGACGGACTACCAGGTCTATGCAGGGACGGCCGCCCCGATCAATTTCAATGGCCTGGTGAGGCAATACTATCTGCGTAAGGGTAGTACCATGGGCGATATCCAGGTCAATCTGCTGGACAAACATCATCGCGACCGGTCGAGTCACGAAATTGCCTCCTCAGTTCGTGCTGAACTGGCCGCGACCGGCGCCCGTTACGGTGCGTCAGTCAAGGTCGTGGAGATACCGCCCGGCCCGCCGGTCATGTCACCCATCGTGGCGGAAGTATACGGGCCCGACTACCAGTCGCAGAGGAAGCTGGGCAGGGGACTCGATGAAATCTTTCGCGCCACCCCGGATATCGTGGATATCGACAGCAGCGTCGAGGCGGACGCGATGCGTTACGTGATCGATGTCGACCGGCAGAAGGCTGCCCTGCTGGGTGTATCGCAGGCCCAGGTCAGCAGCGCACTCGCCCTGGCCCTTGGTGGTGAGGATGTCACCTTCATCCACCAGGCTCACGAGAAGGAACCGATTCCCGTGCGCATGGAAACCCCGGTCGCTAACAAGACCGATATTCAAAGCCTGATGGCACTGGAGGTCAGGAGCCGCGAAGGTATACCGGTGCCGATCTCCGAGTTTGCCAGCGCGGAACTGCGTCCTTGGGACGGCGCCATCATCCACAAGGATCTGCTGCCGGTGGTCTTTGTGACCGCGGACATGTCGGGCGAACTGGATAGTCCGTTGTACGGCATGTTCGAATTGTCAGACCGCATAGAATCACTCGAATTCGCGGGCGGTCCGGTCGAGCAACGCTATATCACCCAACCGGATAACCCGTATTACTTTTCACTTAAATGGGATGGTGAATGGCAGATCACCTACGAGACTTTCCGTGATATGGGAATTGCCTACATGGTAGGCCTGCTGCTCATATTCCTGCTGGTGGTGGCGCAGTTCAATTCCTACCTCATTCCGCTGATCATCATGGCGCCCATTCCGTTGACACTGATCGGCGTGATGCCGGGCCATGCGCTTTTGGGCGCACAATTCACGGCCACCTCGATGATCGGCATGATCGCCCTGGCAGGCATCATCGTGCGCAATTCCATCCTGCTGGTGGATTTCATCGAGCAGGAACTCGAAGCCGGTCTGGAACTCGGGGAATCCGTCATAAAGGCTGCGACCGTGCGCGCAAAACCGATTGTCCTGACCGCACTGGCTGCCATGCTGGGAGCTTTTTTCATCCTCGACGACCCGATCTTCAACGGTCTCGCCATTTCATTGATTTTCGGCATCCTGGTTTCGACCCTGCTCACTCTGCTGGTGATTCCGATACTGTTCTACAGTTCAAGATTCCGCAAAACCGCACCCTGACATGAAGCTCCATGCCGGGCAGGCCGCTTGTCAGGCGGGTTCCTGCCCATAGCCGAGCTGGCTTTGCAGTTGTGCAGTATTTGCGTGGTTTATGCCATAATCAGCCCGATGCTGACTCATGGACCGAGATGAACAGGATGTTTTTCAGAGTGGGGCTGATAACCGGGGTGCTGATGTTTGCGTGCCTGTCCGGCCTATCGTCTGCGTTTGCTGAAATGTATAAATTCACCGACAAGGACGGCATCATCCACTACACCAATGTCAGGCCAAGCGGCCAGAAAGATGTCAAAACGTTTTCCTTCCCCTGTTACGCGTCGGACCCCAGCTGCAACCAGCTGGATTGGGAGAAAATACCCCTGAACCGGGGTGCGTTTAAAGATGAGATACAAGCGGCGGCCGAGGTTTTTGCCGTTGATGACGCGTTGATCCGGGCTATCATTCACGCGGAGTCCGCCTACCAACCCGAAGCCCTCTCACCAAAAGGCGCGCAGGGCTTGATGCAGTTGATGCCCGCCACCCAGGCCGAGCTGCAGATTGTCAATGTGTTCGACCCTCTGAGCAATATCGAGGGCGGTACGCTTTATCTCTCACGCTTGTTGGAGCAATTCAATCAGAATGTGGACCTGGCGGCCGCAGCGTACAATGCCGGTCCGGGCGCCGTGCGCGAATATGGTGGCATCCCGCCTTACAAGGAAACCCGGGAATATGTCCGCCGGGTCAAGATTTTATACCGCCGCTATCGTTCATCGGAGAGCTGAATACGGGCTCAGTAACGGAACCCCGCCTGCTTGACCGCATCCAGTTCAGTTAAAGCCGCGATCAGCTCCTCGCAGGGTTTAACCGTCCATTCATCGCCCAGTTCGAGCGTGACCCTGGCCCGTTGGTTTCTGTAATGGAGATAGACCGGTGCCGAGCCCCCCTGGTAGGGGCGGAAAGCGGATGCCAGTGCCGTGCACAAATCCTTGTCGGGCCCGGAAACTGCGATATTGACGCCCTTGGCGTAACGCGCCTTGGCATCCGCCAGCGACATCACGTGATCCGCGGTGATCTTGTAACCACCGGTAAAATCATCGGCGGCAACCTGGCCTCTTATAAGGACAATCGCATCTTTCACCATCAGGTCGGCATAAGTGGCGTAGACCTCGTTTGACAGGAACGCGTCGATCCGTCCGGTGTGGTCGTCGACCGCGATGAAGTGGCCACGCGCCGTGCGGCGGACCAGTGAAGTCACCAGCGCCGCCAGGGTCATGCTGACACCGCGCCGATAGTTGTTTTCTTTGGGCACACGTTCGTGCACGTCGGCAAGGACGCAGGTGGTGAAATTCCTGACGTCTTTGTAATGGACCTTGACCGGGTGTCCGGTCAGGTACAGGCCGAGTGAATCTTTTTCCGCCTGTAATTTTTGCAATTCGGGCCAGGCTTTAATCACCGACAGTTCTTTCTTATGGTTGGTCTCAGTCGGCGCCAGCGTGCCAAACAAATCTGTCTGACCGGCCTCCTGGTCGCGTTGCATCTGCTCGGCCGCTTGCATGCAGCGTGGCAGATCGTGCAACAGTCTCGCCCGGTTGTGCTCCGGGTCAAGCACATCCATGGCGCCGGAACGCACCAGGGTTTCCATCGCGCGTTTATTGGCCTTTTTGAGATCCATCCGGTTGCAGAAGTCATCCAGGCTCGTGTACGGGCCATTCTCGGCGCGATCCTTTTCGATCGAGTCGATGGCCGCATTGCCGATCCCCTTGATTGCTCCGAGACCGTAACTGATCGAACGCTGGTCGGTCATTTTGAACGCGTAGGAGGAGTGGTTGATGTCCGGTGGCAGAATCTCCAGGCCCATCTTTCTGCATTCACTGATCAATGCGGCGATCTTGTCCGTGGTATCCATGTCGGCGGACAGGACCGCGGCCATGAAGGCCGCCGGATAGTGGGCCTTCAACCAGGCCGTCTGGTAGGCAATCAACGCGTAGGCGGCAGAGTGCGACTTGTTGAAACCGTAACCGGCGAAGGTCTCCATCTGGTTGAAAATATAATTGGCGAGTTCATCGCTGACGCCGCGTTTGGACGCGCCATCCACAAACACCAGGCGCTGCTTGGCCATTTCAGAGGCCTTTTTCTTGCCCATGGCGCGGCGCAGGATATCGGCGTCACCGAGGGAGTAGCCGGCCAGGACCTGGGCAATCTGCATGACCTGTTCCTGGTACAGGATGACGCCGTAGGTCGGTTTCAGGATGGATTCGAGGTCGTCGTGCGGATAGCTTACGACCGAACGTCCGTGTTTGCGGTCCACGTAATCGCCCACCATGCCCGACTCGAGTGGTCCGGGCCGGTAGAGAGCCACCAGTGCGATAATCTCGTTGAAACTGTCCGGCTGGAGCTTGTGGATCAGTTCTTTGATACCGCCCGATTCGAGCTGGAACACCGCGGTTGTTCTGCAGTCCTGCAGCAAGCGGAATGTCTGCGGGTCGTCCAGTGGCAAGTCTTCGAGCAGCACCGGATCCTTGCCCTGGTCGGCGCGCTGCTGATTGATGGCTTTCAAGGCCCAGTCGATGATGGTCAGGGTTTTCAGGCCGAGGAAATCGAATTTGACCAGGCCGATGGTTTCGACGTCATCCTTGTCAAACTGCGTGACCACGCCGCCACCGCCGGGTTCGCTGAACAACGGTGTGAAATCGGTTAATGCGGAAGGGGCAATAACGACTCCGCCTGCGTGTTTGCCCGCATTCCGGGTCAGGCCCTCGAGCGACATGGCGAGATCCAGCAATGCCTGGGTCTCCTCCTCCTCTTCATAACGCTTCTTGAGGTCGGGTTCCTGCTCAAGCGCGCTCTTGAGGGTAATACCCACTTCCATGGGTATCAGCTTGGCGATGCTGTCGACAAACGGGTACCCGTGTCCCAGCACCCGGCCGCAATCGCGCACCGCAGCCTTGGCGGCCATGGTCCCGTAGGTGATGATCTGGCTGACCTGGTCGCGGCCATAGGTTTCGGCCACGTAGTCAATCACCAGGTCACGCTTTTCCATGCAGAAGTCAATGTCGAAGTCGGGCATGGAGATACGTTCGGGGTTGAGGAAACGCTCGAAAAGCAGGTCGTACTCAAGCGGGTCAATATCGGTGATGTCCAACGCGTAGGCGACCAGTGACCCGGCGCCCGATCCACGTCCTGGGCCCACCGGGATGTCATTCTTTTTCGCCCAGCGGATGAAGTCTGCAACGATCAGGAAATATCCCGGGAACCCCATACCATTGATGACTTTGAGCTCGAGTTCCAGGCGCTCACGATAATCATCATCGGTAAAAGCGTGTGCGGCGCCGTGTTTATTCAGGCGTTTGGCGAGACCCTTCAGTGAGGCTTTCTTGAGAAACTCCTCTACGCTCTCGCCACCGGGGGTT
>DATCZY010000288.1:0-3121 GCA_036525655.1 Lysobacterales bacterium
CCATGGGAAGATCTTCGATATCCCGCGAACCCAACGTTGCATTCAAAAAATCCATGATTCGCTTGCCTGACACGAGCCCTCCTGCCGGCAAGTCAGGGATAAACAGCTGCAAGGTTTGTTTCCAATCGAAGTCCGTGGCAAGCGTCACCAGCTCGTCGATGGGCATGCCGGACGCGAAGAACGCCCCGATCTCGGCGCCAATGCTGGTACCAACCACGGCTTTGACAGGGATGTCATGATTCGCTATCTCTTTTAGCACGCCGATGTGCGCCAGACCGGCGGCGCCTCCACCGCCCAGCACCAGCACAATACCGCGACCGTTACCTGAGGGTTTTACCATACGGATATGAACCCAAGGAGGAATTCCAAGCAGAGCGAATGCAAATTACACACATCCTGGAACGCAAGTGATGCGTTCCTGTATATCTTAACTTACCACAGAGGGCATCAATAAATAGTGATGCAACCGCAGGCTAACCTAAGCAACCTGGACCGGGATGGAATGGCGGGTGTGGGTAATGTGGTTGTGGCTGTTGACGTAGACCAGACGCGGTTTGAAGGCTGCCAGCTCTTTTTCCTCCAGCTCCGCGTAGGCACAAAGGATGGCAATATCCCCGGGCGCGGCCTTGTGCGAAGCGGCACCGTTCACCGAAATAATGCCCGATCCCTCCTCCGCACGGATGGCGTAGGTAGCGAAACGCTCTCCGTTCGTCAAATTGTAGACCTCGATGCGTTCGTATTCGCGGATATCCGCGGCGTCCAGCAAACGTCCGTCAATCGCCACCGAACCCTCATAATCGGGTTCGGAATGCGTGACGGTCACGCGGTGCAGCTTGGACTTGAGCATGGTACGGCGCATGATACCTCCGGTCGTTCTTTATATTATCGGGCCTATGCTGTCCGGTTTCAAATCAGGATTTTAGTTCGAATTCAATATTATCGATGAGGCGCGTCTTCCCTAGCCAAGCGGCGGCCAGCGCCACGAGTTGACGGTCATCCGGAATCGGCTTTTGCAGATCCGACTGTCGCCGCACGCTGACATATTCCGGACGAAAACCGCTCTCTTTCAGTTCCACAATGGCGTTTTCCTCCACAGTATCGAATCCCATATTTTTCTCGCAGATACGATCACGCAAGGTAGCAAGTGTCTCGTACAGGCGTGGCGCAAGCTTACGTTCATCCGACGCGAGGTAATGGTTGCGTGAGCTCAGCGCGAGGCCGTCTGGTTCGCGCACTGTATCCACCCCGAGGATATCCACCGGCAGACCGAGATCGGCCGTCATGAAGCGGACAATAAGCCATTGCTGATAGTCTTTTTTGCCGAAAATGGCGACATCGGGCATAACCAGGTTGAAGAGACGGTTCACCACCGTGGCAACGCCACGGAAATGCCCAGGGCGGAATGCACCGCAGAGATCTTCGCTCAGGCCTGGTGTTTCGACGAATGTTTGCGCGGTTTTCCCGCGTGGATAGATCTCGGATTCCACCGGTTTGAACAGCATGTCAACGCCGGCGGAAAGCAGCGCCACCTTGTCATGGGAGGGGGTGCGTGGATATGAATTGAAATCCTCGTTTTCCCCGAACTGAAGCGGATTGACGTAAATACTCGCCACCACTACTGGTGCGTGGCGGCGTGCTTCCTGCATGAGACGCACGTGCCCGGCATGCAAATTGCCCATGGTTGGCACGAAAGCGATGCGTTTCCCGCTTTGGCGGAACCGCGCAACCTGATCCCGAAGACTGGCGACAGTTTCGACCGTGATCATGAAGAAGAAAAGCTATGCTCCGGGGCCGGGAACTTGCCGGTCTTGACGGCTTCGATGTAAGCCCTGACGGCCGCCTCGATGCTGTTGGCGCCCTCCATGAAATTTCGGGAGAATTTGGGACTCGGCCGCGGATAAACCCCGAGCATGTCCTGCAACACCAGGACCTGACCGTCGCAGTCTGGGCCTGCACCAATACCGATGGTGGGAATCTCCAGATCTGAAGTGATGGCTTTGGCGAGCTCGGTTGGCACTGCTTCGAGCACCAGGAGCGAAGCACCGGCCTCTTGCAGAAGCTTCGCGTCACGCTGAATTCGTTCCGCCGTGGTGGTCTCGCGGCCCTGCACGCGGTACCCCCCCAGTTGATGCACGGATTGTGGCGTCAGCCCCAAGTGCGCGCACACGGGAATGCCTCGATCAACCAGAAACTGCACAGTTTCCGCCATCGGCTCGCCACCTTCCAACTTCACCACCTGCGCGCCGCCTTTTTGCATCAGCCGGCCTGCCGAGGCGAAGGCATGTGCTGGGCTCTGCTGGTAGCTCATGAACGGCATATCCGCGATGATCAAAGCGCGCTTCACCCCGCGTGCCACGCAACGGCTGTGATACACCATGTCGGCGACACTGACCGGTAGCGTGGAGTCGTGACCTTGCATGACCATCCCGAGCGAATCGCCAACCATGATCATGTCGATACCGGCGGTGTCGAGCAGGCTCGCGAAACTGTAATCGTAAGCCGTCAGGCAAGTGATCTTCTCGCCTTTGCGCTTCATTTCCCGGAGGGTAAAAGTCGTGACCGGCTTCACAGATTGGCGGCAAGAGGATTGAAGAAATGGCGACCACTGCGGATCTTGCGAATGTGGGACAGCAAGGTTTGGAAATCCGCTTCGCGATCCACGATGTTGATTCGCTCGGCGTTGACGACGAGCAGGGGCGCGGCCGTGTAATGGTGAAAGAACTGGGTATACGCCTCCACGAGAGTTTGCAGATAATCGCGCTCAATGAGCCGCTCGTATTCGACGCCGCGGCGGCGTACTCGCTCATGCAGCACCTCGACCGGTGCCTGCAGATAAATCACGAGGTCCGGTATTGGCAGGTTCAGGCTCATCTGAGAATAGACCTGCTCATACAGGCGCAGTTCATCGTCATCCAGATTGGCCCGCGCAAACAGCTTGTCCTTGTCGAGAAGGAAATCCGATACATAACCGCTGCTGAACATATCGCCTTGTTTAATCTGCTCGATCTGGCGTGCGCGCTGAAACAGAAAGTACAACTGTGTTGGCAGGGCGTACGCTTTGCGCGCCTGGTAAAATCGCTCGAGAAAGGGGTTTTCTTCCGGGTGCTCGAGCAGAGGCTTG
>DATCZY010000289.1:0-4173 GCA_036525655.1 Lysobacterales bacterium
AATGCAGGCGCGCGAAAATACCGACAATTTTGAAATTTCGTTGCAAACCCATCAGGTCGCAGTAACGCCGCCATTGTGCAGACTCAAGATCAGGGCAGAGTTCCAGACGCATCGTCTCCATCCAGTTCTCGATGCGGGACCGTGGCCAGCTGATGTAACGATCCCAGATTAACGAAGTGAAGTCGTAGCTGAGCGGGCCTTTGACAGCATCCTGAAAATCTATGATGCCGATGCCGTTGTCAGCGATACCGAGCAGGTTGCAGGAATGAAAATCACGGTGGACAAATGCCTGTGGCTGATGCAGCGCCGATTCAATGATGCAATCGCAAAAGCTACCCCAGATTTTATCCAACTGGTCGCGGGGCGTCCTTTTGCGGTGGTGCCCCAGGTACCAGTCCGGAAAAAGGTCCATATCCCTGCGTAACTTACGGTAGTCAAACTCGGGCAGGTCGCGGCAATCTACATCCAGAGCGAGGGTCTTTAACAGGTCGAACAAAGGAGGGAAAAGCAAATCGACATTGTCCGCACGCAACAGGTCACGATAAAGCTCATCGCCGAGGTCTTCCAGCAGCAGGAAGCCATTGGCCCGGTCAGCGTAGATGATTTCCGGTGCATGTAAACCGGCCACCATGAGGCGTTGGTCTATCTCGATAAATGGACCGACATCCTCCCCGGGAGGCGGGGCGTCCATCAGGATGCGAGACTCACCGTTCACCCGCAACCTGAAATAGCGCCGGAAGCTCGCGTCACCGGCGATGTTGTGAAGTTCACTCTGCAAATCGACACCCAGTTTTTGCAGCCAGACACGGGCTTTTTCAAGACGAAGGTCTTTTGCCGAGGTCAATATTGCAGCGGATGATTCCATGGAGGTGGATTTTGCCGTAAACCGGCCAGCTATGAAACGTCGGTGATGGTATTTTTAATTGGTACTAATATGGTACTATATGTTTCCGACGACAAATTTTACACCGGTAATTCAGGTTCAATATGTTACGTATCAGCAAAATGACAGACTACGCCATCATGGTCATGGTCGAACTTAACGCTTCACGGGGTGAAGTGCTGACCGCACAGGTGCTTGCAGAGCGTTCCCGCCTGGAGTTGCCGACGGTGAGCAAGGTGCTGAAAATGCTGGTTAAGATGAATCTTGTCGATTCCTATCGGGGCGCCAGCGGTGGCTATCGACTCGAACGCAGTGCACAGGATATCAGCGTTGCCGAAATCATTGCCGCCATCGAAGGACCAATTGCAATGACCGAGTGCAGTGTCGAAGAAGGTCTTTGTGCGCAGGAGGATGTTTGCGGCCTGCGTGGCAACTGGCAACGGATTTCCATTGCTGTCGCAAAAGCAATGGAAGCTGTGTCGCTGGCCGAGATGGCACAACCGGTCAAGCCGGGTGCCGGACCTTTGCACATCACCACGCTGAATGCGTGAACCAAACAAACGAGAGATCTGGGAATGTTAAAGACATGAGCGGCGAAACATCCACCATCGACAAAATGGTCGAACAGAAATACCGGCACGGGTTTGTAACGGATATCGATTCCGACACGCTGCCGCCGGGTCTATCAACAGATGTGATCAGGGCGATTTCCGCACGTAAGAACGAGCCCGAATGGCTGCTGGAATGGCGTTTAAAAGCGTTTAAACATTGGCTCGAAATGGAACAGCCCGATTGGGCGCATTTAAAGATCGATGCCATAGACTTCCAGGCCATCTCTTATTTCTCGGCGCCCAAATCGGACAAGGACCGGCCCAAAAGCCTCGACGAAGTCGACCCCAAGCTGCTGGAAACCTACGACAAGCTGGGCGTGCCCCTGCATGAGCGCGCGCGACTGGCGGGTGTGGCGGTGGATGCCGTGTTTGACTCGGTCTCCGTGGGCACGACGTTCAAGGCCGAGCTGAAAAAGGCCGGTGTGATTTTTTGCTCGTTCTCCGAAGCGGTGCAGGATCATCCCGAACTGGTGCAGAAATATCTGGGTACGGTGGTGCCGCAGCGAGATAATTTTTTTGCCGCACTCAATTCCGCAGTTTTCACCGACGGCAGCTTTGTGTTCATACCCAAAGGTGTCAGTTGCCCGATGGAGTTGTCCACCTATTTCCGTATCAATGCGGCGGAAACCGGCCAGTTTGAACGCACCCTGATCGTTGCCGAGGAAGGCAGCAAGGTCAGCTACCTCGAGGGTTGTACAGCGCCGATGCGCGATGAAAACCAGCTGCATGCCGCGGTGGTGGAACTGGTCGCGCTGGAAGACGCCAGCATCAAGTACTCGACGGTCCAGAACTGGTACCCCGGCGACGAAAACGGACTGGGCGGAATCTACAACTTCGTCACCAAGCGCGGCGATTGCCGCGGGGCGCGCTCACGTATTTCCTGGACACAGGTGGAGACGGGCTCTGCGATCACCTGGAAATATCCAAGTTGCATTTTGCGAGGCGATGATTCCGTCGGCGAGTTTTACTCGGTGGCTTTGACCAATAATTACCAGCAGGCCGATACCGGCACCAAGATGATTCATATCGGCCGCAATACGCGCAGCAAGATCATTTCAAAGGGCATTTCGGCCGGTCATGGACAGAACGCCTATCGCGGCCTGGTAAGGGTGACACCGAGGGCGGAAAATGCGCGCAACTACACCCAGTGTGACTCCATGCTGATCGGCAAGAAATGCGGGGCGCACACTTTTCCATACATCGAAGTCCGCAACCCGACCGCCAAGGTTGAACATGAAGCGACGACCTCGAGGATCGGGGAGGACCAGTTGTTCTACTGTCTGCAGCGCGGGATTTCCGAAGAAGATGCCGTGTCGATGATCGTCGACGGTTTCTGCAAGCAGGTGTTCAGGGAGTTGCCGATGGAGTTTGCCGTGGAGGCAAAAGCCCTGTTGGAAGTCAGTCTCGAAGGCGCCGTGGGTTAGCCCGCAACCGGCCTGAAACGTATCGGTCAGAATTTAATATATACCAAGGAATACACCAAGATTATGTCAACGCTATTAAAAATCACAAACCTGCACGCAAACGTCGCGGGCAAGGAAATTCTCAAGGGCCTGAACCTGGAATTGGAGGCGGGGGAAATCCACGCCATCATGGGTCCCAATGGCGCAGGTAAAAGCACCCTGGGCAACGTATTGGCCGGACGTGAAGGTTATGAGGTGACACAGGGGGAGATCATTTTCAATGGCAAGAACCTGTTGGAACTGGAACCGGAAGAGCGCGCCTGCGAAGGCGTGTTCCTGGCTTTCCAGTACCCGGTCGAAATCCCCGGTGTCAACAACACCTATTTCCTGCGCGCAGCCCTGAATGCACAACGCAAGTATCGCGGTGAAGAGGCGCTGGACTCGGTCGCTTTTTTACGCCTGGTGCGCGAGAAGCTGAAAATCCTGCACATCGGTGATGAGCTTTTGCACCGGGCGGTCAACGAAGGTTTTTCCGGTGGTGAGAAAAAGCGCAACGAGATTTTCCAGATGGCGGTGCTCGAACCGATGCTGGCCATCCTGGACGAGACGGATTCAGGTCTCGACATCGATGCGCTTAAAACGGTTGCAGAAGGTGTCAACCGGCTGCGCTCGAAAGACCGCGGCATGATCGTCGTCACGCATTACCAGCGTCTGCTGGACTATATCGTGCCCGACAAGGTGCACGTGCTGGCCGATGGCAAACTGGTCGCGACCGGTGGCGCCGACCTGGCATTAAAGCTGGAAGAACAGGGTTATGCCTGGCTGGAAGATGGCGGCATCAAGCCACTGGGTGCAGACGCTGCAGGGCAGGCGGCCAACCCATGAGCGAATTGTCAGCACAGCTGGCAGCGGCTCTGCCAGACAATACGGGTGTCCGTCCCGAATGGCTCAGGGCGTTGCGCGAAACCGCTGCCCGGCAGTTTCGCGACCACGGCTTGCCCACACGTAAAAGCGAAGCATGGAAATACACCACCATCGGTATGCTGGACCAGGCCGGTGTGCAGTTGCCGGCCGCTTCAGCAATACCGGTCTCCCACGGACTGAACCCTCTGCCGCTGGCGGAATCAAGGCTTCAGCTAAACTTGCTCGATGGGCAAATCATGGCGCAAATTGGGGACGTGCCCGCTGGCATGACCGTGTTGCCATTGGCAGACGCCCTGGGTTTCGGGGTCAGCGGTTTGCAGGCTCTGCTGGAGTCGCTTACCGACGGAAATCA
>DATCZY010000290.1:0-2374 GCA_036525655.1 Lysobacterales bacterium
TCCGTGACCGAGGACAAAATAGTCAAGGCAACGGACCGCAAACGTGATTACGACTATAACTACCTGAAATGGCGCACCAGCGTCAGCAACCGCTCGGACGCCAAGCGCATGATGACCGCCTGGGCCAAAGCCCTGAGAACGACTCTCGACGAAGCCCGCGCATCAACGACACCGGAAACCGACTAGTGTAGTGCTTCCATGACCGGCGGAATCCGGGTTCCGCCGGTCAGCAATCCCCGGGGTGAACCGGGATGCACTCCTCGATCAACGAAAACGTTGGTCGTAACGGTTCTAAAGGCCAAAATCGGCTAAACTGTCAGGCAGTTAAGTGCAAGTCAGCCAATTGGCGCATACTCACACCAAAATACGACTCTTACCCCTCCGGACGCCAGACATGAATACCGACACAATAAGCTCGTTTGATCAATTGGGACTGCAGAAGCCACTGCTGAAAGTCCTCGACGAAGTGGGTTATGAAACCCCCTCAGCCATCCAGGCTCAGACCATTCCGATCATGCTGGAGGGCCGGGATGTCGTTGGTCAGGCGCAGACCGGCACCGGTAAAACCGCAGCCTTTGCGCTCCCGATATTGTCCCGTCTCGACCTGCACCAAAAAGATCCGCAGGTACTGGTGCTCACACCGACCCGCGAACTGGCCATCCAGGTTGCCGAAGCCTTTCAGAAGTACGCCCATCATATGAAGGGCTTCCACGTGTTACCCATCTATGGCGGGCAGGACTACAGCGTGCAAATCCGCGCCCTGCAGCGCGGCGTGCACGTGGTCGTGGGCACACCCGGTCGCGTCATGGATCACATTCGCCGTGGCACGCTGATACTGGACAAGCTGGTCACGCTGGTGCTCGATGAAGGCGATGAAATGCTGCGCATGGGTTTTATCGACGACGTGGAATGGATACTCGAACAAACACCGAAAAACCGGCAGGTCGCGCTTTTCTCAGCCACCATGCCACAACAGATACGCCGCATTGCCAGCCAACACCTGAACAATCCGGTCGAGGTGACCATCAAGGTCAAGACCACCACCGCCGAAACCATCCGGCAACGTTTCTGGCCGGTACAGGGCTTTAACAAACTGGATGCCCTGACCCGTATTCTCGAGGCCGAACCCTTCGATGCCATGCTGATTTTTGTGCGCACCAAGCTCGCCACGGTCGATCTTTCTGAAAAACTCGAAGCGCGTGGCTATGCCTCCGCGCCGCTCAATGGTGATGTTCCACAAAACCAGCGTGAGCGTACCGTCGAGCGCCTGAAGCAGGGCAAACTCGATATCGTTGTCGCCACCGACGTGGCGGCACGCGGTCTTGATGTAAACCGCATCAGTCACGTGGTCAATTACGACATCCCGGCCGACACCGAAGCCTATGTTCATCGTATTGGCCGCACCGGTCGCGCAGGCCGCGAAGGCGATGCGATCCTTTTCGTCACTCCGCGCGAAAAACGTATGTTGTACGCAATTGAAAATGCCACCCGCAAGAAGATCGAGATCATGGATCTGCCTTCGACGGATATCATCAACAACAAGCGTATCGAGAAATTTAAACAGCGTATTACCGAAACCATCGACAGCGTGGATTTGAGCCTGTTTTCCAGGATGATCGAGCAGTACCAGCAGGAACATGATGTACCGCCCCTGCAAATCGCGGCCGCCCTGGCACAGTTGCTCCAGGGTGATTCGCCTTTCCTGTTACAGGGCGTCGAGCACCATGCCATGAACAGGAGCTGGGACAAAGAAGACAAGCCACGGCGCGATAAAAAACAGCGTGGCGATGATTTCAAGAAAGAGGGTGCTTATTCCGACCGTCGCAAGCGTGAGGCACCGCCGGGGCGGAAGTCGTCACAGGAGGGTAGAAGAGACACGGGCCCAGGTCCAAGAAGCAATGATGGACCGCCTCCGGAGGGCATGGAGCGCTACCGCCTGGCCGTGGGTCACGACCACGGCGTCATGCCCGGCAACATCGTCGGCGCGATCGCCAACGAAGCAGATATCACCGGCAAAAATATCGGCCGCATTAACATCTACGACGATTACACCCTGATTGACCTGCCCGCCGGCATGCCAAACGATACGTTCCATGCACTCAAGAAGATCTGGGTGGCGGGCCACAGGCTCGGTATCACCCGCCTCGGAGATAAAGAAGGGTCTTCAGGACCGGCCAAGCGCTCATCCCCCAAGGACAAACACAAGCTCTCTTTACCAAAGGGAAAAGTCCACAAAAAGAGAGATGAGAAGCCCAAGAAAAAGCCGAAAAGCAGACGCCCATAAGCTGGCAGATGACCTGCAGGGTGCGTAAATAATTACGCACCGCGGTTCAAAACGCATGCGGACGGGCTAAAATAGAACAATAAAAGGCGG